>DATMUN010000533.1:0-7808 GCA_035563895.1 Occallatibacter sp.
GCCGAACTGAAGCAACTGGCGCGCACCGGCATGGAGCACAACTTCCTGCCCGGTGCCAGCCTGTGGGCCGCACTTGACGCCTTCACCCTCGCCGCCGAACCCTGCCGCGCGCAGACGCTGGGCAGCGATCACCCCACCGCCGCCTGCAAGGCGTTCATAGACGCAAGCCAGAAGGCCACAGCGCAGTGGGAGCAGGAGCGGCGATTCCACGCATTCGAGGCGCAATACTAAGAAGAGGTCGCGATGGATAACGAGCGCATCCGCCAGATTTGCCTGGCCCTCCCGCACACGGTCGAGACGCTGAACTGGGGCCATCATCTCGTCTACTGGGCCGGCGACCGCTCCATCGGCGGCAAGATGTTCGCCATGACTGACGTGGACGGCATCGGTCGAGGCGTGCTCTGGTTCCACTGCGGTCCCGAGCGCTTCCATGAGCTGCTCGAGATCGAAGGCATCTTCGCAGCGCCGCATCTGGCCCGAGCTTTTTGGGTCGCGGTCGAACGCTGGGACGTTCTGCGTCCACGCGAGATCGAGGACGAGCTGAGCCGCGCCCACCAGCTCATCTTTGCCCGTCTCCCTCGCAAGGTGCACAAGACCCTGGAGTTGCCCGACAAGGAGCGCGTGAAGGCCATTCGCGAGGCGCGCAAACGCTACGACGAGCGCGAAGCCGCCAAGAAGAAGGGAACCAGCCGCTAGCTCGCGGCGTATCTTGTGTGTGACTGCTCCTGCGTCGCGGGGATCAACGTTATGGTAAAGTTTCTGCTCTTCTGCATCCTGCTCGTGCTCTGCTGGCCGCTGGCACTGCTGGCACTCCTGCTCTATCCCCTCGTATGGCTGGTGCTGCTGCCGTTCCGCATTGTCGGCATCGCCGTCGGCGGCGTCCTCGAACTCATCGCCGCGCTGTTCTATCTCCCGGTGCGCATGCTGCGCGCCGTCTAGTCCTCTCCAATTTCCTTCAAACTCCTGCATGCGCCCGGGCCACAGCGCCGTCTATCAACCAGGGCTTGATTCCTCTACGCTTTGGTAGGATGACGACGATGAAGATGCGCATGGTTCTGGCAGTGGTGCTGACCGCGATTCTCGCGGCTCAAGGCTTGCTGCGTGCACAAAGCAGCGTCGACGCGGACACCGACAAGAACGCCGCACAAGCCCACGCCGTGCTCGACGCCATGGTCAAGGCGCTCGGCGGCGACGCCTGGCTCAACATCCGCAACACCATGCAGAAGGGCCACGTGGCCGCGTTCTTCCAGGGCCAGCCCAACCTCGGCACCACCGAGCTCTGGCAGTTCCATCAGTGGCCCGACCACGACCGCATCGACGTCACCAAGCATCGCGATGTCGTCGAGTTCTATGTCGGCCGCACCGGCTGGGAGGTCACCTACAAGGGCAAGAAGGGTCTCCCCGCCGACATCGTCGACGACTACCTGCGCCGTCGCGACCACTCCATCGAACTCGCCGTCAAAGTCTGGCTCAAAGATCCGCGCACCATCCTCGTCTACGAGGGCAAGCGCATGGCCGCGCGCCATATGGCCGACCAGGTTACGCTCATCTCCGCAGACAACGAGTCCATCACCATCCAGACGGACGAGCAGACCCACCTGCCCCTCAGCCGCAGCTTCCAGTGGCGCGACCCGGTCTACAAAGACAAGAACACCGAGCTTGAGGAGTACGCGGGCTACCAGACCATCCAGGGATTTCCCACGCCTCTCAGCATCACCCGATCCAAAAACGGCGAGATGGTCCGCCAGTACTACATCGATCAGGTCGTCTACAACCAGGACCTGCCCGCCGACTTCTGGGACGTGGACGCCACATCGCACCGCATCGAGAAGTAGCGCAGTCTTTCGCCATCCACGCTCCGATATAATCTCTGTCGAGCACGTTGCGTTCCCCGCACGCTGTCAGGAGCAATTGAATGACGTTCGACATCCAGGAGATCATGGCGTATCTCCCGCACCGTTACCCCTTTCTCCTCATCGACCGGATCGTCGAATTCGACCGCGGCAAGCGTGTCGTCGCCCTTAAAAACGTCAGCATCAACGAGCCGTACTTCCAGGGGCACTTTCCCGGCGCGCCCATCATGCCGGGTGTCCTCGTCATTGAGGCCATGGCCCAGGCCGGCGCCATGATCATGCTCAGCGAGATGCCCGACCGCGAGCACAAGCTTGCCGTCTTCACCGGCATCGATGGTGCCAAGTTCCGTAGTCAGGTAGTTCCTGGCGATCAGCTCCGCATTGAGGTAGATGTGCTCAACTTCCGCAGCCGCTTCGGCAAGATGGCCGGCAAGGCCTTCATCGGCGACAAGCTCGCCTGCGAAGCCACGCTCACCTGTATGGTCGTCCCCCGCACGGCAGAAAGCAAACCGGCAGAGGCGCAACAGTGAGCGTTCATCCCAGCGCGATCGTCGCCGAGGGCGCCCGAGTTCCCGCGTCCTGCACGGTCGGCCCCTTCTGCACCATTGGCCCCAATGTCGTCCTCGGCGAAGAGTGCAACCTCATCTCCCACGTCGTGCTCGACGGCCACACGCGCATCGGTGTGCGCAACATCATCTATCCCTTCGCCTCCATCGGCGTTGCGCCGCAAGACCTCAAGTACAAGGGCGAGCCGACCGAGACCGTTATCGGCGACGACAACACCATCCGCGAGAACGTCACCATCAGCCGTGGCACCGTCGGCGGCGGAGGCGTCACCAGCCTGGGTTCCGGCAACCTGCTCATGACCTGCGCGCACATCGGCCACGACAGCCACGTTGGAAGCAACTGCATCCTTGCCAACGCCGCCACCCTCGCCGGCCACGTGCATGTGGAGGACTACGCAACCGTGGGCGCGTTCTGCGCCGTGCACCAGAACTGCACGGTCGGTGTTCATGCCTTCATCGGCGGCGGCACCATGGTCACCCAAGACGCGCT
The DNA here is from genome assembly GCA_035563895.1 of Occallatibacter sp. Taxonomy (GTDB): domain Bacteria; phylum Acidobacteriota; class Terriglobia; order Terriglobales; family Acidobacteriaceae; genus Telmatobacter. The sequence goes on from DATMUN010000533.1 coordinate 2,910, forward strand.
TCCGTTTTCGCGCACCAGCGCAAGGCGCGAAAACAAAAACTTCGGCGTGAACACCATCGGCCTGGAGCGGAAGGGATTCAGCAAGGAGCGGCTCGCTGCACTGCAGAAGGCCTTCCGCCTGCTGCTGGTCTCCAAGCTGAATACCTCGCAGGCGCTAGAGAAGATCAAAGAGCTGGAGGGCGAAGACGTGGCCCTTCTCGCCGCATTCATTGAGCGCTCCCAGCGCGGTGTGATCAAGTAAGCGATGCAGAAGCTCGGACTCATCGCCGGCAACGGTCGCTTCCCGTTTCTCCTGCTCGACGCCGCGCGCGCCCAGGGCCTCACGGTCGTCGTCGCCGCCATTCGCGAAGAGACCGACGAGGAGATCAACGTGCGCGCTGCCGCCGACTCCGGCATCACTGTCCACTGGCTCTCGCTCGGCGAGCTCTCCCGCCTCATCGACACCTTCCAGAAGGAAGGCGTCTCCCGCGCCGTCATGGCCGGGCAGGTCAAGCACAAGCAGATCTTCAGCTCCATCCGGCCGGACTGGCGCCTCGCCAAGCTGCTGCTCAACCTGCGCACGCGCAATACCGACATGCTTCTCGGCGCCGTCGCCAAGGTGCTCGCCGACGAAGGCATTGAACTCATCAGCTCCACCGCATTCCTTGAGCCGCTGCTCGCGCAGGAAGGCATTTTGACCGAGCGCGCGCCAAGCCAGGACGAGCAGAAGAACATCGACTACGGCATGAGCGTAGCCCGCGCCGTCGCCGGGTTCGACATCGGCCAGACCGTCGTCGTCGCCGCGCAGGCCTGTGTCGCCGTCGAGGCAATGGAAGGCACCGACGCCGCTATCGAGCGCGCGGGCCACCTCATGCAGTCGCTCGACGACGAAGCGTCCACACTTGAGCGCAAGCTCACCGTGGTCAAAGTCGCCAAGCCCAATCAGGACATGCGTTTCGACGTGCCCGTCATCGGCATCCGCACCATTGAGTCGATGATCGCCGCAGGCGCAACCTGTCTCTCGGTCGAGGCCGGCCGCACGCTGCTGTTTGACCGCGAAGCGCTGCTCCAGCGCGCCGCCCAGGCGGGCATTGCCATCGTAGCCGTCCGCCGCTGATACTGATTGCGCACGATTCTACGCGGTCAGGCGGCCCCTTCTGCTGGGTTCTGCACCCCTTCTCCTCGCCAACCCGGAGGTTTTTCATCATGAAGAAGTTCGCTCTTGCTCTCGGCGCGGCCGCACTGGCTGCGGTCGTCACTCTCGGTGCGGCGCATGCCGCAGATGCCGCCATGCCCACCGTCGGTCAGGTGGCGCCCACCTTCACACTCACCTCGCAGGACGGCTCGCAGATCGCCCTCGATAGCTTCCACGGCAAGTGGGTGGTCCTCTACTTCTACCCCAAAGACATGACGCCCGGCTGCACCATCGAAGCGCACAACTTCCAGCGCGACCTCGCGAAGTTTGAGGCGCAGGGTGCCGTCATCCTCGGCGTCAGCGTCGACACGCCCGACAGTCACAAGCAGTTCTGCACCAAAGAGGGCCTCACCTTCCGCCTGCTCGCCGACCCCGATCACAAGGTCGTCGATGCCTACGGATCGCTCGGACACTTCGGCACCATGACCATCGCCAACCGCAACACCTTCCTCATCGACCCGAACGGAAAGATCGTGAAGGTGTGGACCCAGGTGAATCCCTCGCACCACTCGGAAGAGATTCTGGAAGCGCTGGCCGAGCTGAAGAAGTAAGGAAAGGCTGAACGCGATGTCTCAAACGCTGGCGCAGTGGTTCTGCGCAGAGCTCGATGCAATCCACCGCGCGCTCGTAGCGTTGCCTGCCGAACTGGCCGACACGCCGTGGCGCGACGGCGGCTGGACGCGCAAGCAGATCGTGGGCCACCTGCTCGACTCCGCGGCGAACAACCGCCAGCGCTTTGTGCGTGCTTCTACCCAGGGCACGTACGTTGGCCCGTTTTACGAGCAGGATGCCTGGGTCACCGCGCACGGTTATGCCGAGCAGCCGTGGCAGACACTTCTCGGCTGGTGGGAGGTGGAGCACGAACTGCTCATCGCCATCGTCGATCGCCTTCCCGCCGATCGTCTCAATGCAAAGTGCACGGTCGGCGACGATGCTCCCGTCACGCTCGAGTTCCTCGTTCGCGACTACATCGCCCACCAGATCTGGCACCTGAAGCAGATCCAAACCGGCGTCACCGCAGCCTGAGCACCTGAGTACAGACGCAAAAAAGCCCGGCGTGATGCCGGGCTCTTTTGCTTGCCTTGTACTTCGGTTGCCTGTGGTTACTTCTTCTTTGCAGGAGCCTTCTTGGCAGCCTTCTTCGCAGGGGCCTTCTTGACTGCCTTCTTTGCAACTGCCTTCTTCGCCGCCTTCTTTGCAGGAGCCTTCTTCGCAACTGCCTTCTTGGCGGGAGCCTTCTTTGCTGCTTTCTTAACGGCCAACTTGATACCTCGTTTGGTGGGTTTGGTGGCGCGCTTGACCGTGGCCTTCTTGGCTACAGCCTTTCCGCCTTTGGCGCCAGTGCTCTTCTTGGCGGACTTCTTTGCGGCCTTCTTGGCCACAACCTTTTTCGCAGCTGCCTTCTTGGCAGGCTTCTTTGCGGAAACTTTCTTCGCCGCAGCCTTCTTTGCAGGGGCCTTCTTCGCGGCTTTCTTTACAACTTTCTTTGCAGCTTTCTTCACTGCCTTCTTGGCGGGCTTCTTTGCCGGGGCAGCCTTCACAGGCGCTGGCGGCACAGGAGCAGGAACTTCAGCGACGATTATTACGGCCTCTTCAACCACTCCCTCATCGTCATCCGAAGAGGTAAGTACGCTGGAGGTCTCTGCTGCATCATCTTCTTCAAAATCGTCTTCGTGATCGGAGTCGAGCCCGAGCGGCTCCGAATCCGGGTTGCCGTCACTCATCGCGTACATCCTCAACACATCTTCCATCCGATTCCTCCAGCGGCTTGCCGCTGCCCGTATTCAGGGTCTTGCATATATGCAGAGCAATCATGACTGCATTGCATGCGGAGCTATTGTAGCAATAGCTTTGACGGAAATGCTATCAAAACCAGCAGCCGTGTACAGCACTTTGCACTACGAGGTTCTCAAAAAGGGATCGCTACTTCGACTTGTGCGAGCGTGAACGCGACTTCTTGTGCGATGTTGTCTTCGTGTCCGACTGTCCACCCGACTTCGACGACGACTTGCTGCTGCTCTTCTTCTCCGCATCTGGAGCGGCTTTCGTCGCATGTCCCTTGCGGGTGCTCTTGCCGCCGCTCGACTTCGCGCTGCTGGCCGATGACGACGGATCGTCGCCCGCATCGGTGTTCTTCGCCGCACCGCGCCGCTTGCTGCTCGAGCGTGTACGCGTCGAGATCGAAGGCGCAGCGATCCGCAAATGCTTGCCCGCGCCCACCTTCACGCCGCTCAGATTGTTCCAGCTGCGCAGTTGCGTGAGCGATACGCCAAAGCGATCGGCAACAGAAACCAGCGTGTCGCCGCGGCGCGTCGTGTAGTACATTCCGCTGCTTGCGCGTGTGCTGCGATCCACGGCCGGAGCAGTCGGCACCACCAGCGCTTCCACTCCATCCAGCTTGTCGCCCGCTTCCATCTGGTTCGCTGAGGCCAGATTGTCGGCGTCCACATGGAATGTGCGTGCCACCGATGCCAGCGTATCGTCCGGCTGCACACGGTGATAGCGCCATGCGTCGCGATGCGGCTCAGGAACCTGCGCGATGCGCCGCTCGAAGTTGAGCGCCGAGCCCGCAGGCAGATGCAGATCGAAAGGGCCATCCGTCGGCGTGATCATGCGCAGCAGGCTCGGGTTCAACGCAACAATCTCATCCACGGGCACATCCACAATGTCCGACACCAGCCGTAGATCTACCGAGTAGTTGATCGTCACTGTATCCGTCAGCACCGGCGGATCGAGCGTGAGATCGTCAAACCCATACTGCTCCGGGTGATTCGCAATAATGATGGCTGCAATGATTTCAGGAACGTAGTTCCTCGTCTCGCCAGGTAGGTTGTTACGCCGATAGAGCTCCCAGAAGTCGGCATAGCCGGTCTTCTCCACTGCGCGCTGCACAGAGCCCGTGCCCCAGTTGTAGGCGGCCATCGATAGATACCAGTCGCCCAGCTGGTTGTAGATGTACTTCATGTAACGCGCGTAAGCGCGTGTGGACTTCTCGGGATCGAACCGCTCGTCCACATACTGCGTGCGTGCCAGCCCATAGAACTTGTCGTTGGGCATGAACTGCCACATGCCGCCCGCATGCGAGTGCGGATTGAGCGCGCGCGGATTGAAGCCAGACTCCGCCACCGCCAGATAGATCAGATCCTGCGGCACGCCTTCCTCGGCCATCACGCGCTGAATCATCGCGCGGTAGCGTCCGCTGCGCTGCATCGAGTGCAGCAGCGTGTAGTGCCCCTTCTTGGTGTTCGCAAAGAAGTTGATGTAGACGGCGACGTAGTCGTTCACCACCAGCGGAAGGTCCGACTTGGTCGTCGCCAGGTTGGCGCGCGCCGTAGCCAGCACCTTCGGGTCGACGACGAATGTGGCATCGCTCGCAGCCTCGGCGGGCGATGGCTCTTCCTTCGGCACAAATCCGTTGCCGATCTTCAGCGCCTCCATCTCAAGTCCGTTGATGCCGTCCACTACGTGGTCGAATTCGTCCTGCAGCTTCGGTTCACTTTTGATGTCGATGCCGCCGGTCAGCATCAGGTCTACTGCGCGGTCGAACTCCGTCTTCGCCGCCACCAGGTCGCCCTTTTTGTAATCGGCCTGGCCGTCGGCATAGGCCTTCTCCACCTGCGCGATCAGTGCTTCGACACGCTGCTGCTGCGGCGTCTTCACCGGTTTTGAAGGGGCAACGGGTGCAGGCTGCTGCGCCACGGCCGGCAGAGCGGGAGCCGTAGACC
>DATMUN010000534.1:0-5750 GCA_035563895.1 Occallatibacter sp.
GGTCGAGCCGGTAGCGCACCGTCACGCCCAGCCCAATGCTCAGTCCCTCAAGCGACTGCACCGTCAGCGCGCCCTGCTGCGCCGCACCCTTTGTGCCTTCGGTCGATAAGCCCGCCATGAACAGGTGATCGCGCAAATCAAACATCTCCACCGTATCGATCATCGGCGTGATGAAGTGCACGCCCGGATACAGCGTTCCCGGCTCCGTGCCACCCAGCTGGCTGACGCGCACGCCGCCCATCCCCGCCGGAATCACCACAATGCTCGCCGCCACCATCAGCGGCAAGCAGGCTACAAGCGCCAGCGCCACCGGCCCACGCCACGCAATCTCCACCGTCTCGTTCGTTTCCGTTCCTTCCGCGTTCGCCTTCCTGCGCAGCATCACCGCGCGCCGCAGCCCAAACACCGGAATCCCCACCGCGGCAGCCAGCAGTACGACTCCCGCAATCGTCAACATCAGCTTCAGTGCAAGCATTTCCCGCCTCCCTGGTTGGTGTGCTCATCCCGTCTGCCGGTTCCCGGCCGCCGAGCAAGCAGCAGCCGGACCAGTCCGCCTAACGTCAATTCTTCCAACAGCAGTCCCGCCGCCACCGGCAGCAGCACCGCTCCCAAGCCGTTCATTGCCTCCGTCAGCAGTCCCATCGCGCGCCTCCTTACTGCATCGCGATCGCGGCCGGCGCCAGCACCGCCTCTACATCAGCCATCGCATCCGTCGCCGGAGCCGCGTTCTGCGTCATCACTAAGGGCTGCACTGTCTGCGCCGCGGCCGGCTTCTCACCGAACAACCCCGCCGTCTCCTCGTTCGGCGTGCCCACCAACTCAACCGTGTCGCCCACCGCCACCAGCGCGTACAGTTCCTCCAGATCGGCCTTCGCCATCCGGATGCACCCATGCGAGGCAGCCTTGCCAATCGACTTCGGTTCGTTCGTCCCGTGGATGCCGTAGCCCTTCACGCTCAGCGCCATCCAGCGCGTACCCACCGGATTCTGCGGTCCAGGCTCCACCGTGCGGCCATTGTGGTGGTACACAGGGTTCGCCACGCGGCGCTCAATCTTGAACGTTCCCACCGGGCTCGGCGTAGAGGGCTTGCCGACGGCGACCGCGTAAACCTTCTTCACCGCACCGTCTTCCACCAGCGCCAGCTTCTTGTCCTCCAGGCTCACCACGATCACCCGCTTCGCCTGCGCCTGCCCGGCCACCGTCATCGCCACCATCAGCCCCGCCACCGCTACCGTCTTCTCGATCCAGCTCGTCATCTCCGCCCCCCGGCACTGCCTCTCAACCGCGTGTGCCCTGAGTAAGTGCAGGAGGCTTGCCAAATGGCATGCTTTGATAACAAATGGCTTATCGCGATGGAACGCCACAGATGACGTGGCACGCGGCCCACACTGTGTCAGCCGTGACACGCCTCAGAAAGCACGCAGGCGCACAGGCGCCAGGCAGGCGTCACCGGCCTTGGCTTCATCTGCCTGGAATCTCACTTCGAGGGATGTTCTCGGACTTACGCGCCGGCCTTTGCACGTCCGCGAAACAGTGCACCGTTTCCGTGCAACTCGTCCGAATCAGCGGCTTTAGCAGTTTTCCTCAAATGCACAGTACTTTAGTTTGGCCGGTATCGTTGGTACTAACCCGAAAGCGGCTATAGTACCCATGAAAGTGCAATTGAGACGAAGTCTGTCCAGAAGTACAGTAACGATTGTTGAAGCACCGATGTGGCCGTACCTTACAGGTCCGGTAACGAGTTCAAAATGATCATCATCGTTCTTCAAATCGTGGCAGTCGCTCTCGTAGTCCTCTTCCTGGTCGGGACGCGCATCCGTATCTGGCGGCGCAACCGGCAGTCGTGGGAGGGGATGCTCGCGCGCATGAAGCACGGCTGGAATGCCGGCGCGCTGAGCGAGCACTTTCCCTGGAAAGAGGGTCTCAATGCATCGCCCGATGAAACCTGGACGCGGATCAATGGCGCCCGTGGTCTCTGGGCCATGTACCGCAACGCCGGAATCATGCTCGAGCTCGCTGACTTCGCAGCCCGCCACGTGGGCGCCGACCCCGCCCTGCTCGAGACGCTCCGCATCGACGCCACTCAGATTCGCTTCGCTGCATTGCAGGCGCTAGTTGGCTGGTCTTTTTCTCAGGCAAGCGATAATGTTCGGCTCAGCGCCTTCCGCGTGGCTTCCATGTACACCGGAATGGCCGCCCACATGACTGAGTTCCTGCAGAACAACGCAGATGTCGCCTTGCCCAGCTTTGTGGCGGCCATGTAAGGCAAATCTCCTTCTCAGATAAGAGGCCTGCTCCGCGAATCACCGGAGCAGGCCTTTTTATGCCGCTTTTCACTGGAAGCTTCTCTATCTCCGTCCCTGACAGTTCGGCAAGACAGGCAGAGTACATCCGGCTCTTGACAGAGTCCACATCGCGCGTGCAATCTCTTATGCGTGGCGCAATCGATTGCGCAGGGGATTTTCTGCAGTTTTCCGCCTTTTGCGGTGCTCCTTATCAGGACTGCGAAGGCCCACTGACCTTAGCCTGCTCGCACTTCGCTGCTGCCAACCGTTGCCGTGTGGAAGGATGCTCTCCATGGTGCCTGTTTTCCGCTCGCTTGTCACCGTGTTTCTCGCCGGAGCGGCCTCCCTGTGCCTGGCGCAGGATGACTACGTCAGCCACGTCCTCTTTGCCAACAGCGTCACGGCCGATAGCGATTACAACACCGCAGCATCCGCCGTCGCGCCAAGCACACTGGAGATCTCCGGCGGCCGCATTCCCGTCGACACCCACGTCTTCCTTTCGCCGCCCAACGCCCTACGCCTCGCGTGGAACTCCGCACCCGGCGGCAGCTGGGATGCCGAAATCCACCCGCCCGACGTGGACACGCGCCCGCCGCACTTCCTCGGCACCACGCTGAGCTTCTGGATCTACTCGCAGCAAGCCATCGCCGCCGCCAGCCTTCCGCGCGTGCGCCTCACCGACACGCAGTGGGGCTTCTCCGCGCCGGTCGCTATCGGTGACATCACCGGCAACCTCCCTGCCGCCCGCTGGACACAGGTTCGCATTCCCATGAGCCGCTTCGTCTCGGCCTCGGTCCAGCCGTTCGATCCCATCCGCATCCGCACCGTGCTCTTCTCGCAGGGCTCAACCGACAACCAGCCCCACACGCTCGTGGTCGACGAGCTCCGCATCGGCCCTGACGTGGCCGCAGCTCCCGCAGGTGCGCCAAGCCCACTCGCCGCGCCGCAAGGCCTCGCCGCCGAGGGCTACGAGCGCCACGTCGACCTCAGCTGGCAGCCCTTCGACAACGCGCATCTCGCGTACACCATCGTCTACCGCTCGCTCGACGGCGGCCCCTTCCAGCCCGTCGCCATTCAGCAACCCGGCATCCATCGCGCCATCGACTGGGTCGGTTCCGCAGGCCACACGCTCTCCTATAAGGCAGCCTTCGTCGACGACGCCTTCCGCCAGTCCGCCTTCTCGCCCGCCATCAGCGTCAGCACGCACACCATGACCGACGACGAGCTCCTCGCCATGGTCCAGGAAGAGTGCTTCCGCTACTACTGGGAGAAGGGGTCGCATCCCAACGCCGGCATGGCCATTGAAGCCGTCCCCGGCGACCCGCGCATGGTCGCCACCGGTGCCAGCGGCTTCGGCCTCATGGCCATCATCACCGGCATCGATCGCGGCTTCATCACGCGTGAGCAGGGCTTCGAGCGCTTCAACCGCATCGTCACCTTCCTTGAGAAGGCCCAGCGCTTCCACGGCGCGTGGCCGCATTTCATGAACGGCGACACCGGCAAGCCGCTCCCGCTCTTCGGCGTCTACGACAACGGCGGCGACCTCGTCGAAACCGCCTTCCTCGTCCAGGGCCTGCTTGCCGTTCGTCAGTACGCTGACCCCAAGGTCCCCGCCGAGCACGCTCTCGCCGACCGCATCACGCACCTCTGGCAGACAGTCGAGTGGGATTGGTACGCCAGCGAGTTCAAGGGCGGCGCACTCTACTGGCACTGGTCGCCCGACTGGTCCTGGCGCATGCACCACAAGCTCACCGGCTTCAATGAGACGATGGCCGCTTACCTGCTCGCCATCGCCTCCCCCACGCATTCCATCCCCGCCTCGGCCTACTACACCGGCTGGGCCAGCCAGTCCGAAGAAGCCGCGAAGTACCGCGCTGGCTGGGGCGGCGCGGCCGACGGCGACCACTACGCCAACGGGCACACCTACGAAGGCATCAAGCTCGACGTCGGCGTCAACACCGGCGGCCCGCTCTTCTTCACGCAGTACTCCTTCATGGGCCCGGACCCGCACCGCATCCGCGACATCTACACGTCCAACTACTTCGACAACAACCGCGCGCTCGCCCTCATCGACTATCGCTACTGCGTCCGTAACCCCGGCCATTTCGCTGACTATGGTCCCGGCGCATGGGGCCTCACCGCCAGCCTCGAGCCGCAGGGCTACTCCGCGCACGCGCCCAACGCGCAGTCTGACAACGGCACCATCTCCCCCACCGCAGCCCTCGGCGCATTCCCCTATACGCCAGAGGAATCGATGACCGCGCTCAAGTCCTTCTACCGCGACTACGGCGACCGCCTATGGGGCATCTACGGGCCCACCGACGCCTTCAATCCCGGCGCGCACTGGTTTGCCGCCAGCTATCTCGGCCTCGATCAGGCGCCCATCACCGTAATGATCGAAAATCATCGTACCGGCTTACTGTGGAAGCTCTTCATGGCCAACCCTGAGATGGCCCCGGCCTTCGACCGCATCGCCGCCGGACCTACCGTGGACAGGAGATAACGTCATGCACGCCAGGCTCGCTGCCGCTCCGAACGCCGTGCCCACCAGAGGCAAGGGGGTACGCCTGCCATGACGCACGCTCCGCGCAAGCCGATCACGCTCAAAGAGCTCGCGCAGTTGCTCGATCTCTCGCCCGCCACCGTCTCCCGCATCGTCAACGGCCAGGCGGAGAAGTACCGCATCGCCGCCGACACCACGCAGCGCGTGCTCGAGGCCGCGGAGGCGCACGGCTACGTCGCCAACTCTGTCGCCCGCAGCCTGCGCGAGAAGCGCACCTACACCGTCGGCGTCATCGTTCCTGAGATCTCCGAGGGCTACTCCACCGCTGTGCTCGGCGGCATTGAGGATGAGCTGCTCAAAGACGGCTTCTTCTACTTCGTCGTCAGCCATCGCCACCGCACCGATCTGCTCGAGGGCTATCCGCGCATGCTGCTCTCGCGCTCCATCGAAGGGCTCATCGCCATTGACACGCACCTCGCCGAGCCTCTGCCCGTGCCACAGGTCGTCGTCTCCGGCCACGACTCCGGCAACGGCGTCATCCGCATCGAGCTCGATCACGATCGCGCAGCACAACTAGGGCTCTCGCATCTCAAATCCCTCGGCCACCATCGCATTGCATTTATCAAAGGCCAGGCCTTCAGCTCGGATACTGAAGTTCGCTGGCAATCCATCGTCAATCTAGCGCAATCGCTCGACGTCACCATTGACCCGCGCCTCATCGTGCAGCTCGAGAGCCCCGAGCCCGGCCCTGGCCCCGGCGCTGAGGTCACCCGCCAGCTTCTAGCGCGCGGCGTGCCCTTCACCGCCATCTTTGCCTTCAACGACGTCACCGCCATGGGCGCCATCCAGGCGATCCGCGAGGCAGGCCTGCGCGTGCCCAGGGACGTGTCCGTCCTCGGCTTCGACGACGTGCCCGCCGCCTCCACCAACAATCCACCGCTCACCACGATTCACCAGCCTCT
>DATMUN010000535.1:0-3049 GCA_035563895.1 Occallatibacter sp.
CTCTTCTTCGGTGGTGTCGAAGCTGCGGGTCTTGAATAGAACGCGCCCGTTCATCGACATCTGGAAGCGAACGATGCGCCACTGCTTGCTGCCCACATCGGCCTGATCGATCGTGATCCATCCGCCCTTGTAAAGGCGGCCCAGCAATCCCCAGCCGTAGTCCACATCGTGGCTCAGACTGCCTTCCAGCCGTGTCACGCGCTCCTGCACGGGGTCGATCCAGATCTCGCCGGTCATCGCCGTCAGTACCTGCGATTCAAGGTCCGGGGGATCGAACTTCGGGTTGGGCACGAAGGTGAACTTCTCCACACGACCTACTGCAGTCTGCGTCGTCCCTGAGTAGGTATAGAGAAACGCATCGGGCAGCACGCGCAGCACCTTGAGCACGCGGCTCATATCCGCGTCCTGCGACTGCTTGCGGTTGCGTTGCTTGCCGGGGTCGGCCAGCAGGCCGCTCAGCCGGTCCTGTTCTTTTTGTTCGTCTGCGGTATTCAGCGGCTTGTCGTTCACCGCGATCAGTCGTGCCACAGCGCCGTCTCTGGTCTCGACAATGTCTTTGGTGGTGGCCAGCCGCGGGCTCGACTTGCGGAGCCGGTAACGCATCGGGTGCTGTCCGATGGGGGCGTTGTGCAGTTCCGCGGCCAGCGCGCGTCGTACCAGCTGCGCGTCTGGAGCCTTATCTTCCGCGACCGCGCCTGCGCTCAGGGCCGCTACGGCCGCTGCCAGCAGCAGCGTCCGCATGGCACCGCATCGGCGGCCTGCCGCATTCTTCCATTGAGCCCAGCCGGAACTCATACCTTCAAAGTTAGACGCTCGTTACCTCTTTCTGGGTTCCTGAATTGAAGGATCGCCCGTGACTTGCGTATAGTTCGGGCAAGGGCTATTCACGGTATCGATTTTGGTATGCAGCGCGGCGCGCCGGAGCGCGCAGACCGCATCCGAATGACACACCGCCGTTTAGCTCGCAACTTTGCCTGAGAGGGATGTATCTGCATGGCTATTGAGAGCGGTCTGGCTCGTATCGGAAAGACGGTGATTATTCGCGGTGAGCTGAAGGGCAGTGAGGATCTGGTGATCGACGGCCAGGTGGAGGGAACCATTCAGCTGTCAGATGGCCGCCTGACCATCGGCGCCACCGCTAACGTAGCGGCCGATCTCGTTGCCAGAGACGTGCTAATCCTCGGCCACCTTCGCGGCAACGTCTCCGCATCTGGACGTGTCGAACTCCGCGCGGGTGCTGTGGTTGACGGAGACGTGCAAGCCGGCCGCTTGGTGATTGAGGACAACGCCGTGTTTCATGGCCGCGTGGATCTGTCGCAGCCCGCGGCAGTGCCAGCGGCTGCAGCAACCGTATAAAGCGCTTTCGCATCGTTGCGATGGTGGGCCGGTCGCGTGCGCGGCCGCGCGTTGCCGTATCTGTGGGTTCATACTTGAGGTATGCGCGTCTGCTGCGAGGCGCGGGCGCAGGAGGGGACTGAGTGCTACGTAATCTCTTCGACCGGAAATCCGAACCGGAGTCCTTGTCGGCGTCTGGTCAGGGGGCGCGCATTCCGCGCCACTCCGGTGCCTGGGTCGCCCTTCGCAAGCGTCTGGTGGAGGAGCCGGGACTGCGCGTCATCGATACCGGCGCCACCTCTCCCAACAACATCAACTACCTCACCAACCTCGGCCACAGCATCTTCCTCGCAGACCCTGTTCACGATGCCAGCACCGGCGACTGGCAGAAGGGAACTGACGAGGATGGCAAGCCGATCTGGGACGTAGATGCCTACCTGAACCAGACCTTTAACTTCTCTGACAGGATGTTTGACGTGGTGCTGCTATGGACCACGCTCGACTATCTGCCTGAGGCCTTTGTCGCTCCCGTAGTCGATCGCCTCTTCAGCGCGATGAATCCCGGCGGACAGGTGCTGGCCTTCTTCCACACGCGCGATAAAGGCGAGGCGACAGCCTACTGTCGCTTCCACCTGACCGACACCGACACCGTGGAGATGCAGCCCGGGCCAACCTACCCGATCCAGCGAGCCTTCACCAATCGCAGCATTCAGCAGCTCTTCTCGGCATGGTCGGGTTTCCGGCAGTTTCTCGCCAAGGATGCTCTCTCCGAAGTACTCATAACGCGCTAGCGGAACGGCAGCCACGGCTGCACCTCCACCGCTTCTTCCGGCGTGCGGCTAACCTCAGCCCCGCCAAACCGAACGCCCAGCCGGTACTTCTTGCGAATCGAGTCAACCAGCTCAGCCATGCGCTTCCGGTAAGCAGGTGCGACGAATGCGTTCGCGCCATACCTTCGCTCGTAGGCCGCAAGCTGCTCAGGGAAATGTTCGCGCACAAAAGCAAAGAATGTGGGCAGTGAGCATGGCTTGAGAAACAGCGCCCCCGCGGCAAAGAAGCATGCTCCTGCGTCGGCTGCTGCGTGCGCAACCGCGTCGATTGAACTCCGGCTATCCGTGATGCCGGGCATCAGCGGCGAGCACAGAACGCCCGCGCGGATTCCTGCATCACGCAGCTTCGCGAGTGTTCTTATCCGCAGATCGGGCCGCGGAGCGCGCGGCTCCAGCAGACGCGCAAGGTTCACGTCCATCGTCGTCACGGTCAGATGGACTGTGAGCGCATGGCGGCGCGCGATCTCCTGAAGCAAGGCGATGTCGCGCCCGATCAGCGTTGACTTGGTGACGATGCCAAGCCGCAAGCCGCTGGTAGCAGCGAATATCTCGAGCAGCCCCTGCGTTACGCGCTGCTTCCGCTCCAGCGGCTGGTACGGGTCCGTCGCCGTTCCCAGCGCGATCTGTGTGCCCGGCTTCAGTTGCTTCAGCTCCTGGCGCAGCAGCCATGCCGCGTGCTCCTTGAAGTAGATCTTCTGCTCGAACTCCTCTGGCTTGCGCATCTCAAGGAACTCGTGTGTGTAGCGCGCGTAGCAGTAGCGGCACCCAAACTCGCAGCCGCGATAGGGATTCAAGCCGAACTCGAAGGGAAGCCCGCGGCGCGACACGACACGCGACAGCATGGATCGCACCGGCAGCGGCCGGTATTCGGTCAGGCAGCCGGT
>DATMUN010000536.1:0-3463 GCA_035563895.1 Occallatibacter sp.
TCACGTAATAAATGGGCGTGGTGAGATAAAAACGGTTCTCTGTGGCTTTCGAATCGCTCATGACGAGGAATTGCGGGGGATTTCGCCCGAGACTCCGGGCGCGATCTGCGTGCAATCTACCCCTTAATCTTAGGGTGCCGCGGCGGGAGCGTCAAACGGGAACAACCTCGCCTCTCTGCTAAAATCACCTAGGAAAATCAAGGATTTTGAGGCCTTTTGCCCGTGTATCTCGAACTGAAGAACCGCCTGGAAGCCGCGCTCAAGCAGGTGCTGAAGGCGAAGTACGATCTCACTCTCGACTCGATTCCTCTGGAAGTTCCGCCCGAGCTCAAGTTCGGCGAGCTGGCCACGCCCATTGCTCTGCAGCTGGCGCGCACCTTGCGCAAAGCGCCGCGCGTCATCGCGCAGGAGATCGTGGCCGAGCTGGGTGCGCTGTCGGGCTTTGCGTCGTTTGAGATCGCCGGAGCGGGCTACATCAACGCGCGGCTAGACCGCGCTTCTGGCGTGCAGGCAATCGCAAGCGGGCAGGGAACTGCGCCCCAGAGCGATGTGCATTCCCTGGTCGAGCACACCAGCATCAATCCCAATAAGGCCGCGCACATCGGCCATCTGCGCAATGCTATCCTCGGCGACACCTTCGTCCGACTGCTGCGCGCCGCAGGCCAGCAGGTCACCGTGCAGAACTACATCGACAACACCGGCGTGCAGGTGGCCGATGTGGTCGTCGGCTTCCTGCACCTCGAAAAGAAGACAGCGGATGAAGTCCGCTCGATCATCGTCGCGTGCGAGCAGAGCGGCGCGGGCGAGGGGGATTGGTCCGCCGCGTTCGACTACCTCTGCTGGGACCTCTACGCGCGCACCTCGCAGTGGTACACCAGCGGCACTGAGGAAGAGAACGCCGCGCGCAAGCAGTTGCGTTATGCCACGCTGCACAAGATCGAGCATGGCGGCAACGAGACGGCCGAGATTGCCGAGCTCATCTCCACCGCGGTCCTCAAGCGGCATCTCGAAACCATGCAGCGGCTGGATATCGAGTACGACTTTCTGCCCCGCGAGAGCGAGATTCTGCACCTCAACTTCTGGGCGGTTGCCTTTGAGCAGCTCAAGCAGACCGGCGTTCTCTACTTTGAGAACGAGGGCAAAAACAAAGGCTGCTGGGTGATGACGCGCCCCGGCGCCGAGGTGGCCGAGGGCGAGATCGACGAAGACGCCAAGGTGATCGTGCGCTCCAACGGCACCGTGACCTACGTTGGCAAGGACATTGCCTACCACCTCTGGAAGTTCGGCCTGCTGGGCAAGGACTTCGGCTACCGCAAGTTCTACACGTACCCTTCGCATGAGTGCTGGATCTCGGCAATGGAGGGTGACGCAGAGCATCCGCACTTCGGCGGGGCCACGGCCATCTACAACGTCATCGACTCGCGCCAGAGCGACCCGCAGGCCAACGTCGTCCAGGCCCTGCGCGGCATGGGCCACACGGCACAGGCCGACCATTACACGCACTTCAGCTACGAGATGGTTGCTCTCACGCCACGGTGTGCGCTCGATCTCGGCTACGACGTGCCCGAGGAAGACCGCTGCCGCGCCTACATCGAGGTCAGCGGCCGCAAGGGCTTCGGCGTCAAGGCAGACGACCTGATCGACAAGCTTATCGCCGCCACGCTCGACGAGGTAACCAGACGCCAGACCGGCCGCGACGCCGCCGAGCGCGAGCAGATCGCCCGGCAGATCGCCATCGGCGCACTGCGCTATTTCATGCTCAAGTACACGCGCAACTCCGTGATCGCGTTTGACTTCAAGGACGCCCTGAGCTTCGAGGGCGAGACCGGCCCTTACTGCCAGTACGCCGTCGTTCGCGCGCGCAACATCTTCCGCAAGGCGGGAACCACGCCCGAAGCTGTGCTGACTGAGTTTGCTGGTATCGATGCGAGCAGTTTTTTGGCCGGAGAGCAGGCCGAGGACATCTGGGCCACTTGGCTGCGCGCAGGCCGCCGCACTTCCGTGCTGGATCAGGCCATCGCCATCTCAGAACCCTCGGTGCTGGCAAAGCATGCCTTCCAGCTGGCCCAGGAATTCAACAATTTTTACCATCACCACCACATCCTCACGGAAGAAGATCCGGCCCGGAAGACCCTGCTGCTGGCCACCGCCTCCGTGGTTCTACGCGAACTGGTCACTGTGCTGAGTTGGCTGGGCATCGAAAGCCCGGAAGCGATGTAGTACCTGGGTGAGGAGTGTAACCTGCGTCACAAACATCCAGGGTGGCAGCAGGAGTATATTCCTCACCGGTTGAAGTCATGACAGACACACTCCTCCAGACACCCACACTCCTTCCTGTTCAGGAAATAGCTCAAAAACTATCCCTGTTGCCGTCAGAGTACGAGACACTTGGCGCCTTTGGCGCCAAGCTCAAGCTCGAGCTGCTGGCGAACTCCGCGCTTCCCGTCCGGGGCAAGTTCATTATTGTCACCGCGACTACGCCAACCACCTCGGGCGAGGGAAAGACGGTCGTTTCGATCGGCCTTGTGCAGGGCCTCGAGTACATCGGGCACAGCGCCATCATCACCTCACGTGAGCCCTCTCTTGGGCCTGTCTTCGGCATGAAGGGCGGCGCTGCCGGCGGCGGCATGGCGCAGATCGAGCCGAGCCAGAAGATCAATTTGCACTTCCATGGCGACTTCCACGCCATCACTGCGGCGCACAATCTTCTGGCAGCGCTCATTGATTCGCACCTCTATTTCGGCAATGAGCTCGATCTCGACCCTGCTTCGATCACCTGGCTGCGCACGCTCGACATGAACGACCGCGCGCTGCGCCGTGTGGTGGTGGGTGTTGGCTCCAAGGGCGATGCCGGAAACCGCTCCACTGGCTTTGTCATCACCGCCGCATCGGAGATTATGGCGATTGCCGCGCTGGCTACGAGTCGAGAAGACCTGCGCCGTCGCCTCGGTGCCATCGTCATTGGCTCCACGCGCGCTGGCCGCCCCGTCACTGCTGATCAGCTCGACGCTACCGGACCGATGATGGCACTGCTCAACGAAGCGATCATGCCCAACCTGGTGCAGACCACCGAGGGCACGCCGGCGTTTGTCCACACCGGCCCCTTCGGCAACATTGCACACGGCACCAGCAGTGTGGTCTCGCAGCAGATGGCTGTGCGCCTGGCCGACTACGTGGTGAACGAGTGCGGCTTTGCAGCCGACCTCGGCGCAGAGAAGTACTTTGACATCGTGATGCGCGTTAGCGGCATCCAGCCCGCCGCCTCGGTGCTGGTTGCAACCGTGAAGAGCCTGCGCGCGCAGGGTGAGGGAGACCTCGACGCAGGGTTCGCCAATCTGCAGCACCATGTCCATATGCTGCGCAGATACGGCGTACCTGTGGTTGTCGCCATCAACCGCTTCCCGTCGGATACATACGAAGACCTGGCCGCCATTGCAGCGGAGTGCGCGTCGCTCGGCGTCGA
>DATMUN010000537.1:0-3950 GCA_035563895.1 Occallatibacter sp.
ATTCAGCCGCGCCATGAAGGTGGTGCAGACGGTGCTGCCCCTCGTGCAGCGCGCCTTGCCGCTGCTGGAAGGCAATGTGGCATCTGCCGTCGCGAACCTGCTTGCGCCGATGCCGCAGTCGAGCCAGGCCAGCCTGGAGCCGGTGGAACGGGCACTGCGCGGGGTACACGCGGAGATTGAGCACCTGCACGGCAACAACAAAGAGCAGGCAGCCGCCCTGGTAAGGCTCAACGATCAGCTTGCCGACCTGAAAGATGCAGCCGACCGGCAGGCCAGCTACCAGCATGAGCTCGCAGATGAGCTGCACAGCCTGCGCAAGCGCCTCACGGTGATTGCGATCCTGGGATTTGTGCTTCTGGCAGCGTCGCTGGGCGCCAGCATCTTCCTGCTGCTGCGGTCAGGCCAGCTGTTTCGCTAGGCAGCAATTCGCCTTCAGATCGGCTCGCAGGCAAAATCTCTGCACCCTGCACGAAAAATCCGCCGCAATTTGTGATCCAACTTACATAAACCACTAATTATTTATATAGTTAACTTCATTTTCACTATTACAAAACCTACTTTCGGTTTCCGGGCAAACTTTTTCGCTCTTTGTGATGCCTGCTGTTGCCAGTCGTATTTTCGCCGGTCTAGTATTCCCGGTAGTTCAAATGGGGATTCGTCGCCCCGCGCCTTAATGCAGTTGTAGTCAAGGTCCACAGAGCTTCACTAACGGGCGGCGCTTACCGGCGGCCGCGCACGGAGTTCATAGTTATGGCATGGTATGCCTACTGCATCGGTGAAAAACAAGCCTTTCCAGAACTAGCCCGCCATCGCAAACCTGTTCCAATGGAATCCGTACATGGAGTCAGCGGAAATCAGGTTTTTCTGTATCCAGCCAGCGACCTCGCCATCATCGTCAGCGAACACAACCCTGCGGAATCGCTAAGCCCCAAGGCCGGCGTGGACCATGCACGGGTGATCGCAGACTGCTTCCAGCACTCCACGGTGCTGCCCTTCCGCTTCGGGACCGTCTTTAACAACGACGAGACCCTGCGGAAGTCTATCCGGTCAAACCAGCGCCAGTTCCTCTCCAACATCGAGAAGCTTCGCGGAAAGACCGAGATGCACCTGAAGATCCTGGTAGACGATTGCGCCAACCGCGGTTCGAGCCACGGCCCATGTGCTGAAACCGTGGGCCGCGAATACCTGAGCAATCTGCGCGAGACGGCAACCCGCCAGCGCGAGCGCCAGACACGGGCCCGCGCCGTCAGCTTCCAGATGCACCGGCTGTTTATGCCGCTCGACGAAGAGGTGAGCTGCCGGCTGACCGATAGCGGAAAGATGGTGCTCGAAATCTCGCATCTCATCGATCGCAAGCATGTAGAGCGCTACCAGAATAAGTTCACCACGACCAGCGCGATGATGCGCGACTGCCAGATGCAGATGTCCGGGCCGTGGCCTCCGTACCACTTCGTCCATCGGCTCACGCGCGGCGTGCACGCACCGGCGCAGCCGGCAGCGGCCACAGGCGCTGCACCTGCGGCGGATGCGCCCCAGGCAGTTCCGATGGCTGTACAGCAGGAGTCGGTCGCAGTATTGGCTTAGCTGCTTTCTGGACCAAAAGCAAATGCCCCGGCTTCGGCCGGGGCGTTTTGTTTGCTGCGGGTATCAGGAGATGCTGGGGCTTTTGCGGCGTCCGAGGACAAAAGTCTTGCGGCGTTCGTTCGACGCGCGATCGATCTGTTTCCAGAAGCCGACAAAGTAGTCGATGGCAGAGATTGTGGAGACCAGCACCGTGAAGTAGATGGCGGCGATGGCGATCCATTTGACGGGGATGACCAGATAGCCGAACTGCCAGTCGTACCAGCGGTGCGCCAGGATCGCCGAGACCACCGAGACGATCTGGATGACGGTCTTGAGCTTGCCCAGATCACTGGCCTGGATGGTGTAGCCTTCCGACGACGCAATCGACCGCAGACCCGAGATCAGGAACTCACGGCCGATGATGACGACCGCGATCCAGACCTTGATCACCTCGGGGTTGTAGGCCACCAGGGCTACCAACGCGGCCGTCACCATGATCTTGTCGGCCAACGGGTCCAGCAGCATGCCCATTGTGGTGATCTGCCCGCGCTTGCGCGCGAGGTATCCATCCAGCCCGTCGGTGATGGACGCAAGGATGAATAAAACCGACGCCAGCACTTCCTGCTCTCCCCATGACGCCTGATACGGGAAATGGGGCGACAGAATCCACAAAAGCAGCGGGATCATGACGATCCGCGACATCGTGATGGAGTTGGGTAGGTTCATCGGGCTCCGGTTTACCTGCTCTGCCCAGCTTGCTCCGCAGCGCACGCTCGTTGGACTGCGAATTGGCTGGAAGGAGTGCCTTAGGACAACTATAAACGCGTTCGCTGGCAACGCATGCCGAATGATGCCGCTGCTAACGCTTCAGTACCGATATGGAGATCAGCCAAAACAGAAAAGCTGGCTGCGACTGTGTTGCGGAGGAGTAGTGGCTGTGTTAGGTTGATATAGGACTAAATCAGTCGCAGTTCAATTTCCCCGCCCGCAGGGCCCTGACGACTGGTGCAGTTCAGGTGAAAAACTTCCATCTTTGACCGCCTCCCTGCCTCTACGGCATCCGGTGGCACTGAAAAACGAAGGCGGCCCTGGCGGTGGACTTTTGGCGAAGCGCCACCAGGACCGCGCAACCGACAACCCGTGAGCTGACGGTTCCCCTAGCATAGCGGAACCGCTGGCCCTAATCCAGAGAGGGATTCTGCATGGCCTGGCAAGCGCTCCGCCTGAGGCGGCGCAGTAGTGCGCATTGGGACCTTCCCGTGCGCAGAGAGCTCAACTGCAGTTTTACGTCCGCGACCTCGCTTTTTCGCGCAGGGCTTGCCTTGGCGCTAGCTTTAGCCGGCTCCTGCGCCATTGCACTGGCGCAGGAGCCGCCGTACTTCGTCACCTATTCCAGCGCACTGGAAGAGCCCGGCAACCTTGAGGTGGAATTCAAGGGGCTGACAGCCTCGCCCAAGGACGCCAATGCCTTCTTCAGCCCAACGGTTGAGCTGGAGTATGGTGCCACGGCCTGGTGGACGACGGAGCTCTACCTGCAGGGACAGTCGACGAAGAACGACTCGACCGTCTTCACCGGCTTTCGTTGGGAAAACCGCTTTCGCGTGCTGCCTACGGAACACTGGATCAACCCGGTGCTGTATCTGGAGTATGAGGACCACAACTCGGCGGACAAGAGCCTTCTCGAGGTGGTGGGCCACGACAGCATCGCCAACCTGCAACTGAACAACTGGCAGACACGGCGGGAGATTGAGCGCTCGCTCGAGGGCAAGCTGATCCTCTCCAGCGACGTGAAGGGCTGGAACTTCTCTGAGAACTTTATCGCTGAGAAGAACGTAAAGAACGAGCCGTGGGAGTTCGGTTATGCGGTGGCGGCAAGCCGGCCTCTAAGCCTGGTGGCACGCGGACGGGCGTGCACGTTCTGCCGTCAGAACTTCAGCGCCGGTGCGGAGTTGTATGGCGGGCTTGCCACGGCGCACGATTTCGGGCTCGATGCCACATCGCACTATGCCGGGCCTTCGGTGAATTTCAATCTGCCGCACGGTCCGCTGCTTGGTTTCTCTCCGCAGTTCGGGCTGAACGACAACAGTGTGGGCGTGCTCTGGCGCTTCCGCGTGTCCTATGAGATTCAGCAGTTCCGCGATCTCTTCCGGAGGTCGCGATGAAACGTACATCTCTCGCTCTCTGCATGTTGTTCCTGAGTGCATCGGCGCTGCTGGCTGCCGACGGCGCCTGGCTGCGCAAGGTCCCTGACGCGGATCGCAAACGTGTGAATCCGTACGCCAGCAAGACCGAAGCTGCCACGGCGGGCAAGCTGCTCTTCTCGGACAACTGCGCCAAATGCCACGGCGAAGACGCACTGGGCCGGCACGGACGCCCGAGCCTTCGCA
>DATMUN010000538.1:0-8089 GCA_035563895.1 Occallatibacter sp.
CTGGTGGCTGATATTCCGAATGAATCGCTGACGGATGACGCGCCGCTGTATCACCGGCCTGTCGGGACGTGGAAAGCTCCTGTGGCGCTGGAGCCCACTGCAGAAGTGCTGGCGGAACTGGCCAAGCCACGGAACTACACCGAAGATCTGAAAAAACTGCTGGCAAGCGCGAACATCTGCTCGAAGCGCTGGGTGCACGAACAGTACGACACGATGGTGCAGACCAATACCGCGCAGGGGCCGGGCGGCGAAGCCGGCGTGATGCGGATCAAGGGCACTGGGACGCCCGGTCACGAACGCGGACTGGCAATGGCGCTGGACGGCAACGGGCGCTGGGCGTATCTGGACCCGAAGCTGGGCGCGATGCATGCCGTGGCCGAGGCTGCGCGCAAGGTGGCTTGCACGGGCGCGACGCCGGTGGCGGCGACCAACTGCCTGAACTTCGGCAACCCGGAGAAGCCGGAGATCATGGCGCAGCTCTCTGCGGCGATTGACGGCATCAGCGAAGCCTGCACGGCGCTGGGCACGCCGATTACCGGCGGCAATGTTTCGCTCTACAACGAGACTAAGGGCGTAGGAATCTATCCGACGCCGGTGCTGGGAATCGTGGGCATTCTGGACGATGTGACAAAGGCTGTTCCGGCGCACTTCCAGAAGGCGGGCGAAACGGTCATTGTCATCGGGACAAACGCCCGGCGGAATGCTGACTGGAAGACCGCGCTTGGCTCGTCTGAATTCGCCAAGGTGAATCTCGGCAGCTACTGGGGCAAACCGCCTGCACTTGAACTGACCGATGAAGCGAAGCTGCAGAAGCTTCTGATTGAGCTTGTGGAGAAGGGCCTGATCACCAGTGCGTTCGACGTGAGTGAAGGTGGATTGGCCGTGTCCCTGGCAGAAGCCAGCTTCCGCGCTGGGATTGGCGCTTCTGTCGTTGTGAGTCAGCTTGCATGGCAGAGCCCGCTGCATGCGTTCTTCTCTGAGGACAGTTCACAGATTGTGGTGACCGCGAGTGGCGAAGCTGCGACTCAGGTGCTCGACATCGCGCAGAAGAAATTCGGTCTTATCGCTGATCCTGTCGGAACGACTGGCTCGGACACGCTAACGATCAGTTGGGATCACAACGCATCAATCCACGCCAGACTTGCCGATCTTCGTGCAACGTGGGCGAAGGCGCTGGAGTCGGCGTTGCATGATGAGGTGCTGGCATGAGCCGGTTGCTGTATCAGGGCGTAGCAGGCATGGTCGATCGCTCCGGCGAACTGCGTGTTGAGTCATCCGCGCCGCGGCTGATTTCTGCTATTGAGAAAGACCCGAAGCTGCGCGAGGAGTGCGGCGTTACCGCGATTCATGGGCATCCGGATGCGGCACGGCAGGCTTATCTGGCGCTGTATGCGTTGCAGCATCGCGGGCAGGAGTCGGCCGGCATTGCCACGGCTGACGGCCAGCATCTCTCGAACATCAAGGGTATGGGCCTGGTCTCCGAAATCTTTACCGACGACGTGCTGAAGAAGCTTCCGGGACAGATGGCGATTGGGCACACGCGCTACTCGACGACGGGCGACTCGGCCCTGCTGAATGCGCAGCCGATCCGCGTGGAGTCGACCAAGGGCCTGATTGCGATTGCGCATAACGGCAATCTGGTGAACCTGGGCAACATTCGTGCGCGGCTGGAACGCGATGGAGCGTACTTTCAGACGACTTCGGACTCCGAGATCATTGTGCAACTGATTGCGCACTCGAAGGCCGGCTCGCTGGTGGATGCGATTGCCGACTCGCTGGCGCAGGTGGAAGGCGCGTTTTCGATTGTGATGATGACGCGCGACCGCGTGTTTGCTGCGCGCGATCCACGCGGGTTTCGGCCGCTCTCGATGGGGCGCATCAAAAATCCGGATGGGCCGGATACGATTGTGTTCGCCTCGGAGACGTGCGCTTTTGACCTGCTGCGTGCCGAGTATGAGCGCGACGTGTTGCCGGGCGAGCTGGTGATGGTGACCGAGGACGGCGTGACCAGTCGCCAGTACGCGCATGGTGTGGAGCAGGCGAGCTGCATCTTTGAGCATGTGTACTTTGCGCGGCCTGACTCGCGGATCTTTGGGCGCTGGGTGCAGGAGAGCCGCGACCAGATGGGGCGGCAACTGGCGCGCGAGAGCGGCGTGCCGGCGGATGTGGTGGTGCCGGTGCCGGACTCGGGCGTAACGGCGGCGCTGGGCTATGCGGAAGAGGCGGGCATTCCTTTTCGCCTCGGCCTGATTCGCAATCACTATGTTGGCCGGACGTTTATTGAGCCTGAGCAGCGTGTGCGCGACTTTGGTGTGAGGCTGAAGCTGAACCCGGTGCGCAACCTGCTGGAAGGCAAGCGCGTGATGCTGATCGACGACTCGATCATTCGCGGAACGACGAGCCGCAAGATTGTGCGCATGGTGCGCGGAGCCGGCGCGAAGGAAGTGCATCTGCGCATCAGCTGCCCGCCGACGAAGTCGCCGTGCTTCTATGGCGTGGATACGCCGAGCAAGCGCGATCTGATTGCGGCGAACCAGTCGATCGAGGAGATTCGGCGGTTTATCGAGGCGGACTCGCTGGCGTATCTCTCACTGGACGGGCTGCTAAAGTGCTGCGAGACAGAGCCGCGGACGGGCTACTGCACGGCGTGTTACACGGGGCAGTATCCGACGCAGTGGGTGGATGTGGACGATATTCTGCCGGCGACGGCGAGAGCCTAAGACAACTCCTGGGCTAGTTGCGGAACCAGAACGCGAGGCCGGGCGAGGCTGCGTGTAAGGACGACCATGACTACTGCGGCCACTAGGCTGGGTACGGCGAGGCCGCGCAGACCGAGCCAGTAGTCTCCGGTGAGGTCTTTGGTGCGGCCCATCCAGTATGGCCCGACAAAACCGCTGAACATGGTGATGGTGTTCATGGCGGCGATGCCCGCGGCGGCGGCGCGCCCGGCCATGAACTGCGTGGGCACGGCAAGCGCGGGCGCCTGTAGTGCGTTGTAGGCGATGAAAGAAACGACGAGCGCTGTGACGACCAGCCAACCGGGCTGGCCTGAGCTGGCGATCAGGTAGCAGACAGCCATCACTGCGCAGGGCACGACGCAGTGGCGCACGCGGTCGCCGGTGCGATCGGAACTGGCGCCGCCGAGCAGCATGGACGCAGCTCCCAGCAGTCCGAAGAGCGCAACAAGCCAGCCGACCTGACCTACCGTCCAACCGGTGGCAATGCGAAGAATCGCAGGCAGAGAGAAGCCGAGAGCGTAGTTGCAGGTGAGCGCGCAGAAGAAGAAGCTGCCGATCATCCACACTTTGGGTGAGAGCAGCGCGCGCAGCACTCCGGCCTCGTGGCCGAGATGCGCGTTGGCGCTGTCGGTCGCGAGCCGACGTGCGATCCAGTCCTTTTCTGCGGATGTGAGCCATTTGGCGTCGGCTGGGCCGTCGGGCAAAAAGCGCAGGATGACGAAGCTATAGAGAACGGGCGGAAGGCCTTCAAGAAGGAACAGCCACTGCCATCCGGCGAGCCCGAGCTTGCCGTCGAGGCCGAGAAGCCAACCTGCGAGAGAGCCCATCACGGTGGAAGCGAGCGGGAGCGCGATGTAGAACCGGCTGACGGCGCGTGCGCGCATGGCGGCGGGAAACCAGAGCGTGAGGTAGTAGAGGACGCCGGGGAAGAAGCCCGCCTCTGCCATGCCTAGCAGCAGACGCACGGCATAGAACTGGAACGGTGAGCGCACGAACATGAGGGCCGCGGCGAGCAGTCCCCAGGTGAACATGATGCGTGCGAGCCAGCGACGCGGGCCGAAGCGGAGGAGAAGCAGATTCGATGGCACTTCGCAGAGCACATAGCCGATGAAGAAGAGACCGGCGCCGAGGCCGTAGATGGTGGCGCTGAAGTGCAGGTCTGCATTCATGCGCAGCGAGGCGAAGCTGATATTGATGCGGTCGATGTAAGCGAGGCCGTAGCCGATGGAGATGAGCGGCAGCAGGCGCCATGCGGCTTTGCGCTGCGCGCGCTCGCCAATGGATGCGGCTGCATCCGTGCGGGGCCTGGCAACGGCGCTCGACTCACTGGGAAACGGCACAGGAGTTCACCTCAGTCGGAGATGTGGAGAAGAGCCGGGGAAGCACCGATGAGAGTATCCAGACTTTACCACAATCGCAATCGACCTGAGATGAGGGATGTTTGCCATGTTGCGACTGTGACCCCTGTCATAGCTGGCGCCAACCCGATCCGCAGATGCTCTTGGACAGAGTGTTTGATCCGAAGCGGAGGCGCCCATGAGTGCAGAGAAGAGCATTGAGCTTTTGAACAACGCAGTTGCAGATGAGCTGGCAACTGTCCACCAGTACATGTATTTCCACTTCCACCTTGACGATCTGGGCTACGGGCCGCTGGCGTCGCTGTTCAAGCGCACGGCGATTGTGGAGATGGGCCACGTCGAAAAGCTTGCGGAGCGCATTCTGTTCCTGAAGGGCGATGTGGAGATGGTGCCGGGATTCGCGGTGGAGAAGATCGGCGACCCGGAAAAGATGCTGGCCAGAGCCGCAGCCATGGAGGCCGCAAGCGCGCGCGACTATAACAAGTGGGCGAAGGAGTGCGGCGAGAATCTGGATGCGGCGAGCAAGCAGCTTTTCGAGAATCTGGTAGGCGACGAAGAAGGCCATTTCGACGCGTTTGACAAGCAGCAGGATTACATCCAGAAGTTCGGACCCGCGTATCTTGCCTTGCAGTCGTTTGGCAAGGAAGCCTCGGCAGCGCCTGCTGAATAACAGGCGCGCTGCGCCGCGCCTGTTGCTGTGATAGCATCCGGCTTTACGAAAAACATCGCTGCGGCGGCGCTGTATCGCGCTTAAGGGTGCCTTGCGCCGCCTGTTCGAGGTTGTCATGAACCGGTTGCGCTGGCTTTTCGCGGGCGCGGTGTTTCTGGGCTCGTTTTTGCTGTTCCTAGTGGAACCGATCGCTGCCAAGCAACTGCTGCCGATTCTCGGCGGCTCGGCGGCGGTGTGGATTACGTGCCTGGTCTACTTTCAGTCGGCGCTGCTGCTTGCGTATCTTTATGCGCACTGGCTGGCGCGGTCGTCGCGCTGGGCGGTACAGCTGGCGGTGCTGATTGCTGCGGCTGGCGCGGCGCTGGGGTGGGCATTCGGCAACTGGTCGCCGAATCTGGGATCGGACTCGCCGATGCTGGCTGTGTTCGCATCGCTCACGGTGTGGATCGGACTTCCCTTCCTTGTGCTGGGCGCGACTAGCCCGCTGCTGCAGGTGTGGTGGGCACGCACGCAGAAGAGCGCAATCCCTTACAAGCTGTTTGCGCTCTCAAATCTCGCATCGCTTGCGGCGCTGGCCTTGTATCCGGCGGTGATTGAGCCGCAATTGACGCTGCGGGCACAACGCGTGGGCTGGGCAGTTGCATTCTGCCTGTTCGTGCTGCTGGCGGCGGCGATCACGTTGAATGCGCGCAGCAGTGCTCCGCAAAGAGCCGCGGTGGAAGAGGATGCCAACGCTCCGCGCGCTGGATGGCGCGACCAGCTGCTGTGGATTCTGTTGCCGATGGGCGCGGCGATGCAGTTGAGCGCAATTACCAGCTACCTGACGGCGAATGTGGCGGCGATTCCGCTGCTGTGGGTTCTGCCGCTGGGCGTTTACCTGGTCACGATCATCCTGGCGTTCGAATTTCCGCGGCTGGCGCAGCGCGCGGTGGTGGCACGGCTGCTGCTGGTGCTGCTGGCTGGGCTGGCCTACATGCTGACGCAGACGGAGTCGACGCTGCCGATTCGCATTTCAATCGTGTTCTTCCTGGCGGAGCTGTTCTTCGCTGGGTTCTTCCTGCACTCGGAGGCGTATGCGCTGAGGCCGAAGCGGTCGAGCGAGTCGACGGTGTTCTATCTGGCGTTTGCCGCGGGCGGCGCGCTGGGCTCGTTTCTGATCGGAATCGTTGCGCCATCTCTGTTCCGCTACAACTACGATCTGGCGATCTGCTTTCTGGTGACGGCGCTGCTGGCGGCGACGATGCGCTGGCGCGATGGTTGGAGCGTGCGGCTGACATGGGTTGTTTCGAGCGCGACGATGGTCGTGCTGGTGTGCTGGCTGATGATTGCCAGCGAGCGGCAGACGGTGGCCGCGACGCGGAACTTTTATGGTGCGCTGCGGGTGAAGCAGAACCTGGGGTACCCTGGCGCGACGATGCGCACGCTGACGAACGGGTCGATTCAGCACGGAACGCAGATCTTTGGCACGGACCAGCAGCGACACATGCCGACGACGTATTACGCGGAGGACTCGGGCGTTGGGCTGGCGTTGAAGTACTGCTGCAACGGACAGGGACGCAACGTGGGCGTGATCGGTTTGGGAGCGGGCACGCTGGCGGCTTACGGGCAGCCGGGTGACGAGTTCCGGTTCTACGAGATCAACCCGGCGGTGGAGCCGATTGCGCGCGAGGTGTTCACGTACATCCGCGAGTCGGGTGCGCGAATCAGGATCGCGGACGGCGATGGCCGAGTGTCTCTGGAGCGCGAGGTGCCACGCAGCTTCGACGTGCTGGTGGTGGATGCCTTCTCCGGCGATGCGATTCCGTTGCATCTGCTGACGGCTGAGGCGATGAAGGTTTACCGGCGGCATATGAAGCCGGGCGGGATTCTGGCCTTCCACATCTCGAACCAGCATGTGGATCTGGAACCGGCAATTGCGCTGCTGGCGCAGTCGTCGGGGATGACGGCGATGCGGTTTACCACTCCGGCGAACGAGGACCGGGGCGAGTTTGCTGCGTCGTGGGTGTTGGTTACAGACCACGCTGCGTTCTTCCAGCAGCCGGGCGTGGTGGGGCATGGACACCCGGCAGTGACCCGGCCCGGACTGCGGCTGTGGACTGACGACTATTCGAGTCTGCTGCCGGTGCTGTACTGGTAAGAACTGCTGTTTTTGCACCTGAAACGGTGCATGATCTGTGGAAAACCGGGGGGGGGGAGGGGGGTACCCCCTCAGTGGCGCGACGACTTAGATCCACCACCGGCTGAGACGGCGATCTGGGCCGCATAGAGCAACCGCGGTGCATCGAGGCCGGAGATCGCTTCTTTGAGAAGCCCGCAAGCGACACAAGCGATGAAATCGCGGATGTTCTGCAGGCCGACGAGGGGAGGCATGGCGTCACGAAATGCTTTGTTCGCTGCTCTCCTGGCATCGGAGTTATTCCGATATTCGCCGTCATCCCAGCCGTCGCCGTATTCGAGTTCCATCTCCTGATCGTAGGCAAGTTGCCACGCGCGGCAACAACGTGCCACGGCAGCGTTTTTTAGCTCGTCCGGCTCTAGCTCAGTCTGTACTTCTTCGGTCATTCGTTCTTCTCCCCAAAGATGATTGTGAAGAAGTGCAGGAATTAATCTGCAAAACGCCGGGTTTGTTCGGATTGATAAAAAGCGAGAGCCTCACGACAGGCGAACGGAAGGCATTCCTCAGGGGCTAAAGCCCTAATAATTCAGGTCCATTTGCGGCACGACTGAAGTCGTGCCCTGACACAGGAGCTCCTCCAGGCCGAGCGTGCGGCGTGTGTTTGGTGTCACAAGACGTTCACAGTTCGGCTGTGATAGCATCCGTTGTCTTATAGCGAGACGCCCGGCGAATTCACGTAATGTTCACAGCCGAGGCGCCTGCCGGAGACTCTCGCATGGACGAGGAAGACGGCAGACTGGGCCCTCGAGGTCCGCAATTCGGACTCGCTGACGCCCTTCGGGACGTTCCCACGAAATCTCTGCGCTACCCGTCGGCGAGTGCGGCAGCCGATTCCGCTCCCAGCGCAGAAACAGAACATTTTCAAGGTGCTCGCGTGGTATCGGGCACATTCCTATCGAATTTGATCTCTGGCTTGTCGGCGGGTTTTTGCCCGGCGGCGGCCGCCTATCTTTGCGTGAACCAAGGAGAACGGAAATGAAAACTTACCAGGGAAGTGAGATCCGCAACGTAGCTGTAGTGGGGCATGCGCACAGTGGCAAAACGACGTTGATCGCCGCTCTGCTGCATGCCGCAAAGACAACACCGACGCAGGGCCGAGTGGAAGATGGCTCGGCTGTAACGGCTTATGACGAAGAGGAAGTGGCCC
>DATMUN010000539.1:0-2009 GCA_035563895.1 Occallatibacter sp.
GGCGAGGATTGAGTCAGGGCTTCGCCGCAGTGCGGGATTTCGCCCCGGCTTAGGACCGGAATGGGTCTTGTGTCACGAGTATCGCCGGTCCAAACGGCGTTGCGTAACTGTACGAGAGATGAAGGAAGGTCCTTCGAGGCCGGCAGTCAGGTTCTGGCCTCAAACCACTGCAAGCTGCTGTCGTCAAAAGCGATGGTGGTGAGCGTTGCAGCCAACGTCGGGAGAATATCCCGGCGGGTGAGGTTGAGAGAGGCGAGCGAAAGCAAACCGTCGATGAAGTGTCGAAAGCGGATTAGACGATGTCAAAACCGGGGGGTGACCCTTCCTCCGGGATCAGCTCGGGAGAACCCTGAAGCCTGCCCGAGCGGCATCCGGCATGCAGGCGGCGCGAAGCTCAACCAGGCTCTTGTACGGAACGTGAGAACTTGTGCTCCGATGCAAAGGGAGAGATCGCAAGCGGCTCAAACCGCGAGGATCGGAGTACCGATGCGGAGCACAGGGGCGGAGCAGCCCGTAGTAGGGACGAAGGCTCTGTAATGGAGCTGGACCGAAGGGGCTGCGTTGTTCAGCCGAGATCATGGGCCAACCGGCAACGGGAGGAGCCCATGGACGAGGCAAAGCCGTTCAACATCCCTAAACGAGTGGTCTGGAAGGCCTTCAAACGTGTGAAGGCCAACCGGGGAGCGGCTGGAGTAGATAGGCAGTCGATTGCGGAGTTCGAGGCTGATCTTTCGAACAACCTCTACAAGCTCTGGAATCGGATGTGCTCAGGGAGCTACTTTCCTCCGCCGGTGCGGCGAGTGGAGATTCCGAAAGCAGATGGCGGCATGCGCCCGTTGGGAATTCCGACGGTTGCAGACCGCATCGCCCAGGAAGTCGCCCGTCGCTATCTGGAGCCGCGTCTTGAGCCGGTGTTTCATGCCGACTCCTATGGCTACAGGCCCGGCCGCTCTGCAATCGATGCCGTGCACACGGCGCGCCAGCGGTGCTGGCGATACGACTGGGTGCTTGACATCGACGTAAAAGGCTACTTCGACAGCATCGATTGGGAATTGCTGCTCAAAGCGGTCCGTCGTCATACGGACTGCCCATGGGTGTTGCTCTACATCGAACGCTGGTTGAAGGCGCCGGTGCAGATGGAGGACGGCAGCATCGTCCCGCGCACGGCGGGAACGCCACAGGGAGGAGTCATCAGTCCCTTGTTGGCGAACCTGTTCCTGCACTACGCGTTCGACATGTGGATGACACGGACCTATCCGCACATCCCATTCGAGCGATACGCGGACGATATCATCTGTCACTGTAAGAGCGCCGAGGAGGCGCAGGCGCTATGGAGCGCGCTTGCGGGTCGCTTTGCGGTCTGCAAGTTGGTGCTGCATCCCCAGAAGACGAAGATCGTCTATTGCAAGGATGCAAACCGGCGTGACGATTTCCCGAACCAATCGTTCGACTTTCTCGGCTTCTCATTCCGGGCGAGGAAGACGCTATGGCAGGGATACATCCACACGCACGGTTTCCTGCCCGCAGCCCGACCGAAAGCGCTGACGTCCATCAGCCGGGCGATCCGGGGTTGGGCGCTTCACCATCACAGCGACAAGTCCCTGCAAGATTTGGCCAAGACGTACAACCCGTACATCGAAGGCTGGATCAACTACTACGGCCAGTTCTACCGGACGCACCTGCGTCCGACCCTCAAGAGGATCGATGTCTATGTCATCCGCTGGGCGCGCCGGAAGTTCAAGCGGTTGCGTCACCAGACCAAAGGGGCGCGAGACTGGTTTGCATGGCTTCGCCGTGCAAATCCAACTCTGTTCGCTCATTGGCAGCTATGTCATGGCAACGGCCGAACATCGGGAGCCGTATGAATCGAGAGGTTCACGTACGGTTCTGGGAGAGCCCGGAGGTGAAATCCCTCCGCGCGACTCGACGAGTTGCCAACGCCTCTGCTGGATTCCCGGCATCGGCATAGCGGCTGCACAGGAACCACAGTAGAGTGTGTGTGATTGCCT
>DATMUN010000540.1:0-2324 GCA_035563895.1 Occallatibacter sp.
TCCGGCGATGACGGCAGGCTGATGCGCGCCAGCCACAACGTTCTGCTGGCCCATGAAGACAAGATCTACTCCGGCGCGTTCGTAGCCTCGGCGTCAATCCCGTGGGGTCAGTCCAAAGGCGATGACGACCTGGGCGGCTACCACCTCGTCTGGACGCGCGACATGGTGCAAACGGCCACAGCTCTGCTCGCCTGCGGACGCACTGAGACCGCCCGCCGCGCGCTCGTCTACCTGGCCTGCACGCAAAAGCCCGACGGCGGCTTCTCGCAGAACTTCTGGGTGGACGGACGGCCCTACTGGGGCGGGCTGCAGCTCGACGAGGTCGCCTTCCCTATCCTGCTGGCATGGCGCCTGTGGAGAGCCAATGGCCTCGGCGACATGGACATCTTTCCCTTCGTGGAGCGCGCCGCAGGCTACCTCCTCCGCCACGCGCCCATCACCCAGCAAGAGCGCTGGGAGGAGAACTCCGGTTACTCTCCGTCCACGCTGGCCGCGGTCATCTCTGCGCTCATCTGCGCAGCTGATCTCTCGCGCGCGCAGGACGCCACCGAGCTGGCCACGGCCTACGAGGAGTTCGCCGACTGGATCGAGCATCACCTCGAAGATTGGACTGTCACCAACAACGGCGTGCTGCTGCCCGAGGTCACGCGGCACTACATGCGCATCCGCCCGCCAGAGAAGGGCGAGGCCTACGCCTGCGAGGAATGCGGCACCGAGCACCTGACGCTGAACAACCGCCCGCCCGGCACCCGCTACGAGTTCGAGGCGCGCGAGATCATCGACGCCGGATTCCTGGAGCTGGTTCGCTACGGCGTGCGCCGCGCCGACGATCCGCTCATGATCGACTCGCTCAAAGTAGTGGACGCCGTGCTGAAGCGCGGCCTGCCGCAGGGCCCCGGCTGGTTGCGCTACAACTGGGACGGCTATGGCCAGCGGCCCGACGGAGGCCCCTACCAGGGGTGGGGCAAAGGCCGCGTGTGGCCGCTGCTTACCGGCGAGCGCGCCCACTACGAGCTTGCCGCCGGGCAGGACATCGCCCCGCTCATCCGCACCTACGAGAACTTCGCCACCGCCGGCCAGATGCTGCCCGAGCAGGTGTGGGACGAGCCCAACCGCCCCGGCATGCGCCTGCAACTCGGCCAGCCCGCCGGGTCCGCCGTGCCGCTCGTCTGGGCTCACGCCGAGTACCTGAAGCTGCTACGCTCGGCCACGGATGGCCGCGTCTTCGACCGCGTGGAACCGGTCTACCGGCGCTACTGCGAGCCCGAGGGCCGTGCCAACACGCGGCGCGATCTCGAGATCTACAGCTTCCGCCGTCCCATCCAGCACATGACCGCCGGAGAAACCCTCCGTATTCTCGATCCAGCGTCCTTCAAAGTCACCTGGACG
The DNA here is from genome assembly GCA_035563895.1 of Occallatibacter sp. Taxonomy (GTDB): domain Bacteria; phylum Acidobacteriota; class Terriglobia; order Terriglobales; family Acidobacteriaceae; genus Telmatobacter. Next base: position 1,390 of record DATMUN010000540.1, read on the forward strand.
ACCGACAACTGGCAGACCATTCAGACCACGCAGAGCCGCAGTTTCGGCTCTGCAGGGTACGCCGCAGACCTGTCGACAACCACTAATCTGGCCGGCAGCAAGCTCCAGTGGACCCTGCAATGGAGCGGGGATGGCCGCTGGCTTGGCTACAATATAGAAGTCGGGCTGAACTCCGAGTAACGCCGGAAAAACACAGTATCGCGAGTAAATTGATTTACTCGCCCCAGGCAGCCCTCGCTTCGAGGACAATAAGAGAAGGACCTTCCCCCTTACCAACGAAAGGATTTCAAACAAGCATGACCGCTACGCTTTCGGCAGCCTCCATCGACACGCTTTCCATCGACACCCTGCGACTTCTGGCCGTGGATACCGTCCAGAAGGCCAACAGCGGCCACCCCGGCGCCCCGATTGCCTGCTCGCCGATCGCCTACCTGCTGTTCAACAAGCTGATGAAGCACAATCCGTCGCACTCCAAGTGGGCTGATCGCGACCGCTTCGTGCTCTCGAACGGCCATGCTTCCGCGCTGCTCTACGGCGCGCTCCACCTCTCCGGCTACAAGCTCTCGCTCGACGACCTGAAGCAGTTCCGGCAGCTGCACTCCATCACCCCGGGCCACCCTGAGGCGCGCGAGACCGATGGCGTGGAAGTGACCACCGGCCCGCTCGGCCAGGGATTTGCGATGGGCGTAGGTCTGGCGATCGCCGAGAGGCACCTCGCCGCCATCTATAACAAGCCGGACGCAGAGGTGGTGGACCACCACACCTACGTGCTCTGCGGCGACGGCGACCTGATGGAAGGCGTCTCGCACGAAGCCGCCTCACTGGCCGGAACGCTCGGCCTGGGCAAGCTGATCCTCTTCTACGACGATAACCTGATCTCGCTCGACGGGCCGACCAGCCTCAGCTACACCGAGGATGTCGCGAAACGGTTCCAG
>DATMUN010000541.1:0-2213 GCA_035563895.1 Occallatibacter sp.
CTTCCATCGCGTTGGGAAAGGATTTGACGATGCCGCCGAAAGAGACGGTGATGGCCCTGTACCGCGCATATGGTACGAGCGACGAGAGGACGATCGAGCGACTTCTGCACGAGTCCGTTACGTGGGTGGCGCCTGCGGGCAATGCAACCCAGGTAGCACTGGGCATCGGCAAACCCGAGGACGCGGGATTACCCGCTGGAACAAACACGCTAAATCGAGAGCAGATCGTGCGTTTTATGGCTCGCAACTTCCCGCGTTTCTTTGCGGACCGAACGAACGTGTTTCGGTGTATCGCCGCCGAGGGGCCGTTCGTATTTGTAGAGCATCGCCTCTCGGCCCGTTTGCCCAACGGACGTAACTACGCCAACGACTACTGCTTCGTGTACCGGCGCGAGTCAAGCAAGTTGTCGCCTCGGTCATGCTGCCAATGGCTCTATATCGGTCGAGCGCGTATGCGTTTTGACGATGCAGTCGCGCTCGGGGTTCAGTGTTACCGCGCCGATAGGCGTCCAGTTCCGGGTGGCGCCCGACCAGCGCCGCGGATTTCGTTCTCGCGCCTGGACATATACCTCGTGACGGGCGGCAAGGATCGCGGCATCTTCACCCGCATGACGCTGGGCAGGACTGACGTAGCGGATGCCACTGTGCCGGTGATCATGGTTGTACCAATGCACGAAGTGCGAAGCCCAAGCGCGAGCTTCCTCGAGGTTGGCGAAGCCCTTGTCAGGGAACTCCGGCCGGTACTTCGCCGTGCGGAACAGACTTTCGACATAGGCGTTGTCATCGCTCACGCGCGGGCGCGAGTACGAAGGCTTGACGCCCAGCCAGTTCAACATCGCCAGGACAGTCGTGGCTTTGAGTGTCGAGCCATTGTCGCCGTGCAGCACTGGCCTGCTCGCCATGGCATGGATGCCTTCGGCCAGCGCCGTGCGCTTGACCAGATGGGCGGCATGGTCGGCGTCGTCACTGTCGTGCACCTCGAAGCCCACAATCTTGCGGCTGTACACATCCAGAATCAGGTACAGGTAGAACCAGCGCCCGACGACTTCGGCGGGCAAATACGTCATGTCCCAACACCACAGCTGGCGCGGCGCAGTGGCGATATGCGTGGTTGGCGGGCGGCTCTTGCGCGGTGCCTTGGCGCGGCCCCGGTGCTGGTTCTGCCCATGCTCGCGCAGTACGCGCTGGAAGCTCGATTCGCTTGCCAGATACACGCCTTCGTCGGCCAGCATCGGGACGATGCGCGCCGGGGGCATGTCGGCAAAGCGCGGTTCGTTGGCCACCTGCAGAATCTGCTCGCGCTCGGCACGTGTCAGCGCGTGGGCCGGTGTCGGCCGCACCGCGCCGGGCCTGCCATCTCCCGTTACGAGCCCCTCATTGGCCTTCCAGCGCTGCAGGCTGCGCTCATCGATGCCGGCAACCTCACAGGCCTGCGTCAGCCGAGCACCGGCCTGTTGTGCCGCTTCAATGTCCTGGGCCAGGGTCTGGCGATCTTCGAGCCCGATCATTCGTCCTCGCTTCTGTTCTTGTTGAAGATCGCCTCGACTTTTTTTGATAGCACCAGCAGTGCCGCCGTTTCAGCCAGAGCCTTATCCTTGCGGCGCAGTTCGCGCTCGAGTTCCTTGATGCGCCGACGGTCTTCCTTGGTCTGCTGCGGGCTGGCGCGCTTCTCTGCGGGCTCGGCAAGCGCTTGCGTTGCGCTGTCACGCCATTGCTGTAGTTGCTGTGGGTACACGCCATGTTCGCGGCACCAGGCGCCGCGGGCGGCCTCGTCCATGGCCGCCGTGGTAATGACTGCCTCCAGGCGAGCCGCTGCCGTCCAGCTGCGTTCTCGCGCTGGCTTGGCCAGTTCGTCACCGCGCCAGCGTTCCAACGTATCTGTGCTCACCCCAATCTCCCGAGCCACCACCTCCAGCGGGGCGCTCTCCGGCGGCAGCAACCGCGCCACCGCTCTGTCCTTAAAACCTTGTCCGTATCGAGCCAACTTGTTCTCTCATCATCGCCCCCTGGTTGCGGAAATCGGTGGCAAGGGGGCCGTCGCCTTCGGCGACGGCAATCCACCACCATCTACGAAACTTGAATTCAGGAAAGATTCAAGTTTCTATCGGGGCGACAACTATTTTGCCGCGGGGGGACTGGCAGCACGTGCGGACCACGAATCCGATTGAATCGACGTTCGCGACGGTGCGCCATCGCACAAGCCGCACGCGCAA
>DATMUN010000542.1:0-3941 GCA_035563895.1 Occallatibacter sp.
GCTGGAGGCGCAGCAGAAGAAGACGATTCTTTCGCGTGGCGCTTCAGTCCACGGGCTGCCGGCCTTGCGGCAGATGCCGGGCAACCAGTGGTTGCAGGTGGCAATGATCCGCATGAACCACAACGGCACCCGCATGGACGGGCCGTCGTATATGGACGACAACAACCCGGATCATGTGGATGAGGTGGTGAGCCACGTGCGTCAGGTGCGCAAAGAAGGCATGGGCGTGGTGAGCATGAAGCTTTGCGGCAATGGCACGTTCACGCGTCGCGAGGATCGGCAGGCAGCGATGCGTCATGCGTTCCAGCGCGCTGGAGTGGATTGCGTGACGGTGGGCTTCAAGAATACTGCTGAGATCGACGAGGCGATAGAGAACCTGAATATGGCGATTGCTTGAAGCGGCGCGGGTTACTCTCATCGTGAGGGCTTCTTACGATGAGTTCATTTGAACTGCCAAAGCAGGCACGCACAGAGGCGATTGCTTCGCTGAAACGCTACTTTCAGGAAGAGATGCCGGAACCGCTCGGAGATCTGCCCGCGGGCTTGCTGCTTGATTACATCCTTGATGAGATTGGGCCGGTGATCTACAACCGGGCGATTGCGGATGCGCAGGCGCGCATGGCGTCGCGCGTATCGGATCTCTCTGGCGAACTCTACTCTGACGAATTTCAGTACTGGCCGCGGCATGATGCGAAGCGGCGTTCTCGACGCTGAAGATTCCTTCATGTCCTTTCACGCATTCCCGCTGGAGAGCTCCTTTTGTCTGAACTGAACCAGTCTGCAGTCTTTGCGCGCAATGCTGGAATCGATGTTTTGCGCGGTATCTCGATTCTTCTCGTGATGCTGAACCACATTGGTCTGCGCATACGGCTGGTGAAGGGCGTCCTGATCAACTACTTGCCCGAGCAGTTGCTGGATGCGATCAACTTCAATGGCTACGAGGCTGTCTTTCTGTTCTTCGTGATCTCAGGATTCCTGATCACGTTGCACTCACTGGGGAGATGGGGGAGGCTAGGGTCGATTGATGCACGTGCCTTCTATACACGACGCGCGGCGCGAATTCTTCCGTGCCTGCTCACGCTGGTGGCGCTTCTCTCTCTGCTGCATCTTATGCGCGTGCCTGACTACGTGATCACGGAGCCGGGCCAGTCGCTTCCACGCGCAATTGGGGCGGCACTAGGGCTGCATTTGAATTGGTATGAAGGCATGACGGGATACCTTCCGGCGAACTGGGATGTGCTGTGGTCGCTCTCGGTTGAGGAAGTGTTCTATATCGGCTTTCCGTTGGCCTGCCTGCTGCTGCGGCGCGAGTGGCTGCTGGCGCCCGTGCTGGCGGCGCTGGCGGTATGGGGGCCGATATCGCTTGCGACGATCAAGCACAACCCGATCTGGCACGAGAAAGCCTACTGGCCGGGCGTGGGAGCGATTGCTGTGGGCGTGCTTACGGCGATGCTGGCTGCTCGCTGGGCGCCGCGCACCATGTTGTTGCCGCGTGCTCTGCTGGCAGTGGGTGGATGCGGCGTGCCAGGTGTGATGCTGTTTGAAGCGCAGATATGGCCGTGGCTGCACGAGGGAACGTTGCTGCTGCTCGTGGTGCTGACGGCAGTGCTGATCCTGGCTTTCCATTGGCACGCGGTGCTTCGTCCGGACTGGAAGATTCCGGGCACAGCGTGGCTGCAATCGATGGGCAGGATGAGCTACGAGATTTATCTCACGCATATGTTCGTGGTGATGACGGTAGTAGAGCTTTACAAGCATGCGGGCTATGGGCCGCAGTGGGGCTTGCTGTGGTATCCGCCGGCGATTGCAGGCGCGTGGGGGTTGGGTTGGCTGGTGGCGCGGTACTTCTCAGAGCCCGCTGAGCACGCGATGCGGCGGAGGCTAATGAAACCTCGACATGAGGCAGCAGTTGTGGGCGCTTGACGCCGCGGCCAGTACGGGATACGTTAGCCGTACACGGGAAAGGAGGTTGATCCAGCAAATGCAGAATGATTCTTCGAGTAGCTACCAACGTGAGGTGACTGAGGCCTAGGGCATCGCGCCCAAGACCCCAGATTTGCCCCGGCGGATTTGAACCTCCCGGCCGGGCCACTGGCACTCGCGGCAGCGCGATGGCCTTAGTCCAATCCCAACAGATCACCGGCAGCGGCCCGCGGAAAAACCTCCCGGGCCGCTGTTGCATGTGCGCTGTAGTCGGAGTTAGAACCAACTCGAACGCGCAGAATCTTTAACAGGTTTTGCGCCCTTCCCATGTTCAACGCATCTGATAGTCGTCGAAACAAGACATCGCAAGGAGACGTACGAAATGATCAAGACCCACGGGTATGCTGCGCACTCGGCCACCACGTCGCCGGTGCCATTTGATTATGAACACCGCGATCCCCGCCCGCACGATGTACATATCGCCATTGAATACTGCGGTATCTGCCACTCTGACATTCACCAGGCGCGCAATGAGTGGGGTAATGCCATCTATCCCATGGTTCCCGGCCACGAGATTATCGGCGTCGTGAAGGAAGTTGGCTCGGCGGTGACGAAGTTCAAGGTGGGCGATCGCGCAGGTATCGGTTGCATGGTTGACTCTTGTCGTCAGTGTCCGAGCTGCCTGGCTGGGGAGGAGCAGTACTGCGAGCGTGGCGAGGGCGTTTGGACGTACAACGCACGCGATAAGCAGGGAAACATCACTTTTGGCGGCTATTCAAACCACATTGTTGCCGACGAAGCTTTTGTTCTGAAGATTCCTGCGGGCCTCGATCCGGCTGGCGCTGCGCCGCTGCTGTGCGCGGGTATTACAACCTACTCACCGCTCCGTCATTGGGGGGCAGGACCGGGCAAGAAGATCGGCGTTATCGGGTTGGGCGGACTGGGCCACATGGCGCTGAAGTTCTCACATGCATTCGGCGCCAAGACGGTGCAGTTCACCACGTCGGCGTCGAAGGTGGACGATGCGAAGAAGCTGGGCGCGGATGAAGTGATCCTGACGCGAGAGCCGGGATGGGAGACGGCACATGCGGGCAGCTTCGACTTCATTCTCGACTGCGTTTCAGCGAAGCACGATGTTACGCCGTATCTTGGACTGTTGAAGCGGGACGGCACACTGTGTACCGTGGGCATTCCTTCGGAGCCAGTCGCTGTGCATGCGTTCTCGGTTGCAATGGGCCGTAAGCGCTTCGCTGGCTCAGCGATCGGGGGCATCAAGGAGACGCAGGAGATGCTCGACTTCTGCGGCGAACACAACATCGTGTCGGACATTGAGATGACCAGCTTCTCAAAGATCGACGAGGCCTGGGAGCGTGTGGTCAAGGGCGATGTGAAGTATCGCTTTGTGTTGGACATCAAGACATTGAAGTCGTAAGGGCAGGAAGAGCGATCCCGGCTACGATGGAGTGGCCGGGATTTTCTTTTGAGCGATTAGTTGCTTAAAGCAACTAATATGCGATAGGCTCTGACCATGATTCACGCCAATAGAGGTGAGACTCGGGGGCAGGTTGAGGCGATTCGTGCGTTCAATCGCTTTTATACGGCGCGGCTGGGGTTGCTGCGAAGGCGGCACCTTGATGGACGCTTTTCGCTTACGGAGGCGCGTGCGCTGTTCGAGATCGGGAGCAGACCGGGTGTGACGGCGAAGGCTCTTCGCGAGACGCTGGAGATCGACAACGGATACCTTAGCCGCGTGCTGAAGCAGCATGTTCGCGATGGATTGGTGCGGGCTACGGCGTCGAGAGCCGACCGCAGAGAGAAGCCGCTCATGCTTACGGCGGCGGGTCGGCGCGAGGTAGCGCACCTGGATGCTGAGTCTGCCCGCATGATCGAGGAGTTACTGGGTCCGCTGGACCAGGAGCGGCGCGTGGAGCTTGCGCAGCTGCTGGAGCACGCACAAACATTGCTGGCACGGCGGGAGCGTCCACGGGTGAGAATCGAGCGGCTGCGGCGGGTCGAGG
>DATMUN010000543.1:0-2382 GCA_035563895.1 Occallatibacter sp.
CGAGGCGTGGGGATTGGCGGTGTCGATGGCGATCTGGCCGGAGCGGTTGAGATGCCAGCCGATGAAGGGGATGGCCCAGAGCTGCTTGCGCGCGAGGATGCGGAACTGGAAGGGCAGCGTGGAGAAGATGACGGGCGTGTCCATGTAGGACGTGTGGTTGGAGGCGTAGACGGCGACGGGGTGCTTCTGCAGGTTGTCTGCGCCGACGACGGTGAGCGGCGCGAAGGAGCAGGCGAGCGAGCCGCGGGCCCAGACGCGCGCGATGCTGTGCTGGATGCGGCCGTCCTTTTCAAACAGAGATACGAAGAGGGAGAGCGAGCCGCAGAGGATCGTCCAGAGGCCGAAGGCGGGGGCTTGCAGGAGATTGGTGCGCCAGCGATAGAGAAAGGGCAGCGGGTTCGGGCGTTTCATTGCGGCTGGGCTTCCTTGAGGAGGAGTTCGCGGGCTTCGCCGACGAGGTAGACGGAGCCGGAGACTACCACGGCGTGTGGCTGGGATGCGGGGTCGCTTTCCCCGATCCCCAAATGCGAGGGATCGGGGGCACCCGCTAATGAGAGAGCTTCTGCGACGGAGGCTGCGGCCTGCGCGGGGGTGCCGGTGGCTTCGGCGGCGGCCAGGAGGTCTTCGATGGGCGTGGCGCGCGGGGAGTGGATTGGCGCGAAGATGACGCGGTCGAAGAGCGGGAAGAGGATCTGCGCCATCTCGCGGAGTGGCTTGTCGCGAAGGCAGCTGAAGACGAGTGTGATGGGCGTGCCCTGCGGGAAGACATGCTGCAGGCCTGCGCGGAGGGCCCAGGCACCGGCGGGATTGTGGGCTACATCGAGCACCCATTCCCACTGCGTGGGGGCGGACCCTTTGGTCGAGAGTGTACGGATGCGCTCGAGGCGCGCGGGCCACTGCGTGGTGCGGACGCCTTGCTCGATGGACGCGGGGGTGATGGGGAGCCTGTGGTGCTGCGCGAGCTCGACTGCGGTGGCTACGGCGAGGGCGATGTTGCGATGCTGGTGCGCGCCGATGAGGGGCGAGGCGAGCGTGACAGGCTGGCCGAGGATCTCGATCGCGTAGGCGCCTGCGGGCTGCGGCTTGGCGTTGGAGCGCGGCAGGCTGGCGCCGGGATCGAATGCAGGCATGTAGGGGACGGCGCTGATGGCGCGGACTTCGAGCGAGACGGCGACTTCGCCGATGGCCTGGTTGGCTTCGGGGTGTTGCGGAAGCGTGACAAGAGTGCCGTGGGGGCGGAGGATGCCGGCCTTTTCGCGCGCGATGGCGGCGAGGGTGGAGCCGAGCCACTCGGTGTGGTCGAGGGAGATGTCGGTGATGACGGAGACGAGGGGCTCGACGACGTTGGTGGCGTCGAGGCGGCCGCCCATGCCGACTTCGAGGACTGCGATGTCGACGGCGGAGTCTGCGAAGTGGAGGAAGGCCATAGCGGTGAGGGTCTCAAAGAAGCTGGGAAGCGTCTCGAGCTTGCCGCTGAGGACGAGCTGCTGGCCTGCGTCATGCACGCGGAAGTAGAGGGCGGCGAAGACGTCGTCGGTGATCTCGGAGGCATCGATGCGGATGCGCTCGTTGGGCCGGATGAGATGCGGCGAGGTGTAGAGGCCGGTACGCAGCCCTGAGGCCGTAAGGATGGATGCGAGGGTCGACGCTGTGGAGCCCTTGCCATTGGTTCCGGCGATGAGGACCGAGCGGAAGCGTTGGTGGGGGTTGCCGAGGGACTCGAGGAGGATGCGGACCTGTTCGAGTGAGAACTTGCGGCGGGGCTGGCCGGGGGCGGTGGCTAGCTCGGGCGTCATGGCGCTGAGTTGATCGATGGCGGAGGTGTACGACATGAAACTTCAGTATATGAGGCCGCACGCGTGGCATACGGCTCCCTGGGTGGTAGTGATTGAGCTTCGTATCCCCGGTCCCAAAGTGCGAGGGATCGGGGGCACCCAAGTTCTTGCTGGGATGACAAGGGGATTGAGTGGAGAGATGCGAAGGCCCGGCTGTGGGGCAGGCTGTTACGAAACCAGAAAATCTTGAGCTTTGACTACAACCTGTAGGGCTTTGTGAGAACTGCAAACCCTATATGTGCTCTTGATTTTGAGTTTCGTAACAGCCTGGATCGCCGGGCCTCTCTAACTCCACTTACCAATCAGATCCTCATAGGCATCAACACATACCGCGACTTGTACTCCGCATCCGGATCCTCCGGGCGAATCTGCCCCGCCGACTGCGAATCCTTGAACTCCAGTCGCACCTCGCCTTCGTTCCCCAGCGACTTCAAAAAGTCGATGATGTACGTCGAGTTGAAGCCCACCACAATCGGATCGCCCGCATACGGCGTATCGATCGTGTCCTCCGACTCGCCCGACTCCGACGACTGCGAGCTGATCTTCA
>DATMUN010000544.1:0-2695 GCA_035563895.1 Occallatibacter sp.
AAGAGCGGTAGGCAAGGTGCGCGAACAGTTGGGAGGGGGCCGATGAACAGGAATGAGATGAAGAAGGCCGAAGAGCCTCGGATGCACGAATTCGAAGAGCTGGAGATGGACCCGGAGCTGAAGCAGGCGCTGGGAGACTTCAAGGCGAGTGTGCATGCCTGGAGCGAGGCGGAGTTTGCACGGCCGCGCGCGGCGCATGCGTCGGCGCACGGGCTGCGGCGCTGGGCGTTGGGATGGAGCGTGGCGGGAGTTCTGCTGGCGAGTGGTGTGAGCGGAGTGGTGATGCTTGGCCACGGTGGACACCAGGGGCCGGCGGTGGCGACCGTACATCCGGCACAGCCTGCGCAGCGTTCGACTGAACCGGTGCAGCCGGTGGCCACGCAGGATGCGGCGCCTACGGCAAGTGTGACGGCCACGACACCGGAGTCGCAGGACGAAGAGTTGATGGCAAGTGTGGACTCGGCGGTTTCGCGTACCGTGCCGAGTGCGATGGATCCACTGGTTGACTTGGGAACCGAGAGCGGCACGGGCAAGTAGGCCGCGAGGATATAGAGGAGAGGGAAATGAAGTTTTTTGGCGCAGGAAAAGTTCTTTTTGCAGCAACTGCGTTGGCGATGGGCACGCTGGCATGGGGCCAGGGACCGGAACAGATGGGACCACCGATGATGGGTCCGCACAGGCCGCCGATGGAACGTTCGTTTGAAGGCCCGGGGCCGTTTGGGCGCTGGTGGAACAGCCCCAAGATGATCGAAAAGCTGAAGCTGACCGATGATCAGCGCAAGGCCTTCGATCAGATTCTGGACGAGCACAAGGCAAAGCTGATCGATCTGCGGGCGAACCTGGAGAAGGCTGAGCTGCCGATGCACTCGCTGATGGATGCGGAGCAGCCGGACGAGGCGAAAATCCTAGCACAGATTGACAAGACGGTGCAGGCTCGGGCTGAGCTGGAGAAGGCGAATGCACGGTTCCTGCTGGCGCTGCGCAGCAAGCTGACGCCGGACCAGTGGAAGCAGATGAAGGAGATGCGTGAAAGCCACCCTCCCATGCCGCAGGACGGGCCGGGCGAGCGCCGTCACGAGGGGCAGGGAAAGGTCAAGGGCGGAATGGTTCCGCCTCCGGGACCGCAGGGCATGCTGGACGATGACAACGGTCCGGCGGGTGCGCCCGATGCGGCTCCTGCGGGAGCTCCGGCGCCCGGGGCGGTGCAGTAGCACACAAGGTTTGGCAGAGAGCAACTGCGGTTGTTGTTAACACCGGTGGCGGCAGGGGGCGATCCCCTTGCCGCCGATTTTTGTTTGGGAGATGAGGGGCTGGTTTCGGTCCCCGGTCCCTAGAAGCGAGGGACCGGGGGCACCCGGCAGAGTCGCTTTCCCGGGTCTCAGAAGCGAGACCCGGGCACCTATGGTTCGTGGCTGGGATGGCGGGGACCAAAGTCCGCGTTTGTTTTGCTGCGCTTTATTTGGGCAGGTTGGTGGTGTTGGTTACGGTGAAGGTGGCTTCGGACTTTGAGGCGGCTTCGGCGGGTTGTGCGCCGGCTACGGCCAGCGTGTACTTGCCGGCGAGGATGGAACGGTTGCCTTGGGCGTCGACGCTGGAGATGGAGCGGAGGTCGATCTTGAGGGTGACTTCCTTGCTGGCTCCGGCGGGGATGCGCATGCGATCGAAGGCGACGAGCGAGTGCACGGGGCCGTCGGCTTGAGGCGTCTTGACGTAGGCTTCGACAACTTCGTCGCCGTCGAGCTTGCCGGTGTTGGAGACGGTGACGGTGGCGGTGAGCGGGTCGCCGGCCTTGAGCGATGCAGCGGAGAGCTTTACGTCGCCGTACTTGAAGGTGGTGTAGCTGAGGCCGTAGCCGAAGCCCCAGAGCGGCTTGCCGGTGTAGTAGCGGTAGGTGCGGTTCTTGAGCGTGTAGTCCGTGAAGGCGGGCAGGCCGTCGAGCGAGGCGTAGAAGGTGACGGGCAGGCGGCCGGCGGGGTTGTTGAGTCCGGCGAGCGTGCGCGAGATGGCCGTGCCGCCGTCGACGCCGGGATACCAGGCTTCGAGGACGGCGTTGGCGTGCTGGTTGGCCCAGTTGAGTGCGACGGCGCTGCCGCTTTGCAGAACAACGATGAGCGGCTTGCCGGTAGCGGCCAGAGCTTCAAGAAGCTTCTGCTGCGGTGCGGGCAGGTCGAGGCTGGTGCGGTCACCGCCGGAGAAACCGTCGATCTTGATGCGCATCTCTTCGCCCTCGAGATTGGGCGAGAGACCGACGAAGGCGAGGACGACGTCGGCCTGCTTGGCCTGAGAGACGGCTTCGTCGAGCTGGGCCTGGGCTGGGGCCTCCCATTTGAGAGTGAGGCCGCCGCCGGAGCGATCTGCGGAGTGAGCGTACTCAAGCACGAAGGTGTGCGGCTGCGCATCGGCGAAGTCGTAGGGGAGCGAGACGGGCTTGTTGAAGTCCATGATGGGTGGCGCGGTGGGCGAGGCGCCGGTGTCGGCCTTGAAGTTGCCCATAGCGGAGATGTCGATGTGCTGGCGGAGCGAACCCTCGCCGACGACCTTGCCGTCGATCAGCAGACGGTAAGACTCTTTGGGTGAGTAGGGGAACGAGTCGCCGGGATCGAGCGAGAACACGTAGTGACCGGCGGCGGGAGCGGCGATAGCGCCGGACCAGCGGACGGAGTAGTCGTGGGTATCGAGCTGCGGCACGGGCTGG
>DATMUN010000545.1:0-2528 GCA_035563895.1 Occallatibacter sp.
GCTTCCATGCAATATCAAACGCATCGCCGAGCAGTGGAATAGTGCCGATGAGCACGCCGAGACCGAGGTTGATGGCCATGCGCAGCAGCGTGACGTAAGGAACGCCGCGCACCCACGCCGCCAGCGGAATAATGAGCGAGAGCAGTCCGGCCAGCACATCGCCCAGTCCAGGCACGAGCCCGATGATTCCGTCGATTCCGAAACGGATGCCCGTGCCCGGTATGCGGAACGCTTCGTCGAGCAGGATTTCGAGGCGTTGCAGTGTGTCGTCGCGCAACAGCCATGCACCGCGCTGCCATCGGGCAGAGGGAACAGGATACGGGTTGGAGGAATCGGTCACGGGCGGCGGATTTCCAGAGGCCGACGAACGGCCAGATCTTTGCTACAATCGTAAAGGTTGCATGGCGGCTATAGTTCAGCGGCAGAACGCCTGACTGTGGCTCAGGATGTCGCGGGTTCGATCCCCGCTAGCCGCCCCAAAAGACAGATTAACCGAGGCCTGCGTTGCAGGCCTTTCTTTTTGTATGCAATCAGTTAGTTGAATTATCGTGGTGGACGGGTGAAAGCTGAAACGACCCAGCCATCGCTGATGCGGCACCGGACGTTTTTTCTGAGGGCAGAAGCCTATCTGCCTGCGCTACTTCCGGGCAGCTGCTACGCTGGAGTCGCTATAGCTTGGGTGGTTGTCTGTCCAGAAGGCGCCGGCTCCGAACAGCGTAGCCTGCTCCAGCAGGACGGACGGAACCAGGCGGAAGCCAGGCAGTCCGGCGAGTTCGGCCTGCGCAGCGGGCAGGAAAAGCTGAGCGGAACGGGAGATTCCGCCGCCGATCACCACAACCTCGGGCGCAAACGGGCCGAGCACAGCGCGAAATACTTGACCCAGATGGACGCCGAAGGTGTGGAAGACTGCACGGGCATCCTCGTCTTTGAGCGCGGCTGCGGCAATGGCGGAGACCTCAAGGTCGCGGCCGGTCCGGGTAGTGTAGTCCTTGCGCAGGGCGCGGGTCGAAAGCAGATCCTCTACCGTGCCGTCTTCATATGGAAGATTCCAGATTTCGCCGCCCGGGGGCACTGAGGGGCCCTCGGTGATCCACTGATTATTCTGCGCAAATGCCGCGCCGATGCCTGTTCCGAGTGTGATGCCGACAGCACGCGAGGCTCCGTGAGCAGCACCCTTGCGAAGCTCTCCAAGCAGAAATGCCCCCGCATCGCTCAGGAACGAGATCGAGTTAGGTGAGCAGCCCAGTCCCGCTGCAAGTGGCGAGCGGAGGTCGTATCCGTAGAGCGACGGTAGCTTGTGCTTCATGTAGCTGATGCCGGCGGCGCAATCAAAAGGGCCGGGAACCGCAAAGGAGGCGCCGGAGATGAGCTCTCCCGGAACAGCTGCGCGACCAAGGTTAATGAGCAGTTCGACGAAGGCCTCCGGGGCGATTGAATCTGCCAGCGGCGCCCGTTCCAGGCCTGCAAGTTCGAGTCCGTTTGTGCTGCATCGTGCTGCGGAGGCGTGGCTGCCTCCGATGTCATAGACCAGAACCGACTGCCCGGGAACTACGCTCACAGAAAACCTCTATCCAGATAACGATACCATTGAACCACATAAGAGTAGACGTGCGGGGAGGAGAAATACCGGAAACGCGAGAAAAAATTACAGAAAATATGTTGGAATGAGAGATTTCTACGTGTTTGCCTCCCATACATATCAGCATGCTGCAGGTGCGGTAACGTTTCCATATTGGCAGATCGCGAAATCCTGTCTGCGCCGGTCCAGCAACCCACGCTCAAGCAGATTTGCGCTTGGCGCGCCGGCGTCGCAGGTGCATGGATCGATTGAAGATTCCTGCACTTGAGTGATGCTCTAGCTGCCGCCTGGTGCGATGCCTGGGGTAGGAATTTGTCCGGGACAGGTCCTGTATTCTGGGATTTCGAGGTCAATTGAAAATCTTGCGCACGGCAATCCATTCCATAGCGGAGCACGCGTGATTGAAGACCCGCAGCAGACAACTGCTACTTCGGCTCCATATGGCGCGTGGTATGTGCCATTTGTGCCGCGCCGCGGCCTGACGAATGGCCACGCGCAAACGCTTATCGGCAACTTTCTGCCGCGGCCTCCGCTTGAGTTACCCGTGGAGGCCGAGATTGTTGATGTGGACCCCGCAGACGGCAGCCGCGTCCGCTGCGATGCAAGCTGGCAGCTGGAGCAGGTGCGCGCCGAGCGTCTGACCGTTGTTTTAGTGCACGGGCTCGAGGGGTCGTCCGCCTCTGGATACGTGCGCGGCCTGGCTGGGCGCGCCTGGGAGCAGGGCTGGAATGTGGTGCGCATGAACATGCGCAACTGCGGCGGCACCGAGGCACTTACGCCGACGCTCTACAACTCCGCTTTGTCGGGCGATGTGGCCGCAGTGATCGAACACTGCCGCCGACGCGGAGCCCATAGGGTGGCGCTGGTGGGCTACTCGATGGGCGGCAACCTGGTGTTGAAGCTTAGCGGCGAGTGGGCAGAGCGCGATCCCCTATTGGTTACGGCAGCC
>DATMUN010000546.1:0-3383 GCA_035563895.1 Occallatibacter sp.
GGCCCGCAGCAGAACCACCAGTTCCGCCTCATCTTCGACGGCGTAAAGCCCGACTGGGACGGCGCCTACCCTGAGATCCGCGTTCTGCAAGTTGAGTTCAAGTAGACGCTCTTAAGAGACACATCTGTAAGGCGCTGCCGATTCCTACTCAGTAGAACTTACTGCTACCGGTAAAAATTACATGCGCAAGGCCTTAGCGCCGGGCGGCAGGGTGGCCGTGTGTGCTGTGGAAACCTGCAGGCACGGTAGAAAATAAAGAACTTATGTTCGGACGATTTGCAGGCGGCAGTTTGGCACGGCTGTTGCTCTAGGTATGGGCGAGCGGCACGACTAGCTCCCCGCAGCAGTCAGGCGGGAGCAAACCAAGACGAGGCCCAAAGACCTATGAATACGACCAAGATTTCGTCCCTCCTGTTCCCCGGCCAGGTAGCAGCTCTCCTGCTGGCCTCTGCCATTGCAGTTCCGGCGTTTGCGCAGCAGGCGCAACCGTCGAGCGATCCCCAGAGCACCCCTCCGGCGGCGGCGCAGCCCTCCTCCTCAACTCTGAACACGCCTGCCGACAAGGAGGGGTTCTGGGGTCATATGAACCCGTTCGCCCGCAAGAAGTGGGTGCACAAGCGCCTGGATCCGCTCAATGACCGCTTGACCGAGCTGGATCAGGTGAACGCCCAGAACGCCAAGGACATCAAGGACGTAGACGCCCGTGCGCAGGCTGGTATCCAGAAGGCGCAGTCCACGGCTGACTCGGCCAACCAGGTTGCTCTCGCTGCCGGAACCCAGGCCCAGAACGCCAACACCACGGCCCAGGGCGCCAGCGGCCACGTGGACAAGCTCCACCAGACGGTGAACGGTCTGGATCAGTATCACCAGATCAACACGGTTGAGATCTCCTTCCACGGCGGCAGCCCTGTGCTGTCGAAGTCGGCCAAGGAAGACCTCGACGAGATGGCCTCCAAGCTTGCCGGCCACACCGGCTACATCATCGAACTCGAAGCACACTCGCCTGCGGCGGGTGCAGCAGGTATCCAGAACTCGCAGAAGCTGAATGAGTCTATCGAGCGCTACCTGGTTACCGAACACCAGATTCCCGTCTATCGGATGCACTCCGTAGCGCTGGGCAACGCGGCCGTAGCATCGGCTGACGATGACAAGCCTGCCCGTGTGCGGACCAGCTCGGTCAGCATCCGGCTGATGGAAAACAGTTTGGCGGCCCAGGATGCCTCTACCCCCCAAGGCATGGCGTCCAATGCGGCGGCGGAGCGGCCGTAAGGCCGTAGCCACCCCCCTGAGGCTCTTTCCGCCCCGACGGCTCCCCAGCCGTCAGGCCGCCAAAAAACCTCTCGCAACACGAGAGAACCAAGGCAACTTGGCCCCCGCCGAAAACGGGGGCCGTTTTTTATGTGTAGAGATCAGCGCGCAGGCGTTACTGCTTCCGCGTGTAGTGGAAGACCGTAGCCGGCATCTCCTTGCCGCTGTCTTCGTAGCTCCATGCCTCGTCGTGATGATTCGCGTCGATAAACGTGATCACAAGGCCCACCATGTGCCCGTCCCCCGGGCCGATGTTGGTCCCGTCCTTGAAGCGGAATGCGACCTGGTTCGGACCCGGCGCGGGCACCAGCTGCATGCGCGGCTGGTTGCGCGCGGCGCAATAGTGGGTTGCCATCAGCGTCGGCCCATCGGGATGGAACATGGTCACCATCTCGTACGGCCCGCCCTTGTCGATCACGTGCATAATCGCCGAGCCGCCGCCGGTCATGCGGACCTCGATGGTGGACGCATGCGACTTGCCCCCTTCCTCCACCGTACCCTGCCAGTCGCCTACCAGAGAGCGAAGCTGTTGCCACTCCGGGGAGCTGGGTGCAGCCATATGTTTCATCTCAGTCGAATCGGCGGCCTTCTTGTCCTGCGCCGCCGCGCATGCCGCGGAAAGAGCAACCACCAGTAACACAACTCCAGCGAAGATCGGTTTCATAGCGCCTCCACGCCTGATTCTGCGCAGCGAATCTGGCCGGGTCAACAACAATCGGCAGGAGCCTCCAAGTTCCTTCCGTCCTTCAGCGCCTGCCGGTTCAGCGGCGAGTTCTCGGAAATCTTTCTGTTCAGCGCAGGCAGGCGGCTGATGTAAGCTTGCTGCACTCTACCGCTTCGCTCTTCCCCTGCGCGAACGGCGACTTCCCGCCGCAACACCAAATGTGAGGTCATCATGTTTTTGAAGCAGTACTACCTGGGATGCCTCGCGCATGCCTCCTACCTGCTTGGGGATGAAGCGAGCGGCACCGCGATCGTGGTGGACCCACAGCGTGACATCGATCAGTACCTTACTGATGCGGAGCGGGCAGGCCTCGCGATCCGGCACGTCTTCCTGACGCACTTTCACGCCGACTTTGTTGCCGGGCACCTTGAGCTGCGCGACCGCTGCGGCGCATCCATCCACCTGGGCAGCCGCGCCGAGGCCGAGTACGCATTCGTACCCATGACTGACGGCGCCGCGCTGGAGTTCCCGGGAATGCGGGTGCATACGCTGCATACGCCGGGGCACACCATCGAGTCGATCTCGCTGCTCATCTTCGACACCGCGAAGGACCCTGAGCAGCCGTACGCCGTTTTGACCGGCGATACGCTCTTCATCGGCGATGTGGGCCGGCCCGATCTGCGCGCCTCTCTCGGGTGGACCGCGACCGATCTGGGAGGCTATCTCTACGACTCGTTGCGCACCAAACTGCTGCCTCTGCCTGACGCCACACTGGTCTATCCAGCGCACGGTGCAGGCTCGTTGTGTGGCAAGAAGCTTTCGTCCGACACCGTTTCCACGCTCGGAGACCAGCGCCGTTTGAACTACGCCCTGCAGCCCATGTCGAAGGAGGAGTTCATCCGGCTGGTGACGGCCGACCAGCCCGACGCGCCGCAGTACTTCACCTACGACGCCGTGCTGAACTCTCGCGAGCGTCCTACGCTCGAGAAGAACCTGGAGAAGGTACTGCAGCCCGTGCCGCTCGACGAGGTGCTGCAACTGGGAGACGCCGGCGCGCAGGTGCTGGACGTGCGCGACCCCGCCGAGTACGCCAAGGGACACATTGCCGGCAGCATCAACATTGGCCTCGGCGGGCAGTACGCCACGTGGGCCGGTACGCTGCTCGACCGCAAGCGCCCCATCGTCATCATCGCCGAGCCAGGACGCGAGCAGGAGGCGGCTCTGCGCCTGGGGCGGATCGGGTTCGACCATGTGCGCGGGTATCTGGAGGGCGGCATGGCAGCGCTTGCCGAGCGGCAGGACCTGGTGTGGCCTACCGAGCGTGCCACGGCCAGTGATGTGGCCGAGGAGCTGGCCGCGCAGGAGCCTCCCATGCTGCTCGATGTACGCAATCCGCGCGAGTGGCAGGGGG
>DATMUN010000547.1:0-8529 GCA_035563895.1 Occallatibacter sp.
CTCGCCGGGCTTCCCCCCCCCGTATACTGCGCCACCGGTGTCAGGGCTCCCGTGCTCGGTTCAATCCGCAGGCAAGTAATCGCATCCGACCGCCGGTTGCAGGCGAAGAAAAAGCGGCCCGACGGGGCAATTCGGCACTGCACCGGGTAGTCACCGCCGGTCGCCACCTCGCCCAGCCACTCCAGCCGCCCGTCGCTGGCAACGGCGAACACGGCAATCGTGTCATGCAGCCGGTTCGCCGCGTAGAGCGTCCTTCCGTCCGGCGCTACAAGGATCTCCGACGCGAAGCTCGTCCCGGCAAACCCGGGCGGCAACGCGCTTACCGTTTGCTCCTCGTGCAACAGGCCGCGCTCCGCGTCCCATCGAAAGCGAACAACCGTCGAAGCTTCCTCCTGCAGCGCGTACAGCCACTTCCCGCTTGGATGAAACGCAAAGTGTCGCGGCCCATCGCCTGTGGGCAGCCTGACAAACACGCCGTGTCCTGGCGTTGACAGCTTTCCCATAGCCGCGTCGAATCCATAGACATAGATCCGGTCTTGCCCCAGATCCGTCGCCAGCACAAACCGGTTGTCCGGGCTCGTCGCAATCATGTGCGCATGCGGCGCATCATGCCCACTGATCGCAAAGCTTCCAGTTGGTGCATTCGTCGCTCGGTCTGAACCAACATTCCCCACATTGCGCCTCACGTCCACGGCCTTGCCCAGTTGTCCCGACTCCTCAATCGGCAACAGTGCAATGCTCCCCCCGCCGTAGTTCGCCACCAGCGCAAATCGCCCCGTCACATCCAAACTAAGATGCGCCGGACCCGCACCTTCTGAGCTGACTTTGTTCAATTCCCGCAGCGCGCCGCCTGGTTCAATCGCAAACGCGGTTACCGAGCCGCTTCCGCCCGAAAAATCCGCCACCTCGTTCACGGCATACAGAAACTTCCGAGAAGGATGCACCCCAATCCATGAAGGGTTCGGTGTGTGTGCTACGAGTCGACGGTTCCTCAGGGCTCCGCTGTGCGCTTCGTAATCGAACGCATAGATCCCCTCACCGTTGCCTGACGACCCTGTGTATGTACCAACGTACGCGCGCACGCGGCGCGGTTCCGATGGCTCAGCTGCAAACAAACCAGGTGTCAGCGCAACAGCGGAAGCTCCTGCAACAAATTGACGGCGAGTAATGGAGGAAGGCTTGAACATAGTCATACCTCGAGAGCAATGTCAGTTGTTTTCTGTACTGTTTGTATGGATCAGTTCATTCGATAGACGTAGAGCATGGCGCAGTTGCTCGAAGTTATAACAATGCCGCAGCCGCCAGCGTGATACCTAGCCCGGCCACTGAGATAATCGTCTCTAGCACAGACCACGTCTTCAGCGTCTCCGCCACGCTCATATTGAAGTATTCCTTCACCAGCCAGAAGCCGCCGTCATTCACGTGCGAAAAGATCAATGCACCCGATCCGGTCGCAATCGCCAGCAACTCCGGCCGCACGCCGTGTGCAGCCAAAGCAATAGGTGCCACAATTCCCGCAGCCGTACTCATCGAGACCGTCGACGAACCCGTTGCCAGCCGCAGCATCGCTGCAAGCATCCATGCCAGCACCAGCAGCGGCACATGGCTGGCGAGCGCTAAGCCAATCAGCGCTTGTGATACGCCGCTCTCCAGCAGCACGCGGCCAAATCCGCCGCCCGCGCCCACCAGCAGAGTAATTGTCGCGGTCGGAGCCAGGCACTCGTTCGTGAAGCGAAGAATCGTCTCGCGCGAGAAGCCGCGCTGCTGTCCCAACGTAAAGAAAGCGACCAGCGCACCGATCAGCAGCGCAATATCGTCGTTGCCGACAAAGTGCAGCGCCTGGTTCAGACCCATGCCTGGAGCGGACACCATCTCGGCCCAACTACCCACCAGCATCAGCACCACCGGCAACAGAATCGTTCCCAGTGCTACCCCAAAGCTCGGCAGACTGCGCTCCCTGCCGTGCTCCTCGAAGTCCTCCGCCATCGGGTTTTCGTTCGCAAGCACGACGCGCGGTGCAACGAACTTAGCCCATAACGGTCCCGCCAGCATCGCGGCGGGTGTGCCGATCAGCAGGCCGAAGAAGATCGTTCGCCCCACGTCGGCTTTGTAGATCGTTGCCGCCAACAGCGCCGCCGGATGCGGAGGTACCAGCCCGTGCACTACTGAGAGCCCAGCCACCATCGGCAGTCCAACAAACAGCAGAGACTTGCCGGTCCGCCGCACCACTGTAAAGACAATGGGAATCAGCAGCACAAAGCCGACCTCAAAAAACGCCGGCAGGCCCACTACGATTCCGATCAGCAGCATCGCCCAGTGCACGCGTTTCTCGCCAAAGATTCGGATCAGCGTCTCGGCGATCTGGTCCGCGGCCCCGGACTCGGCCATCATCTTGCCTAGCATCGTGCCCAGGCCTACAACTACAGCGATGTGCCCCAGTGTTGCGCCCACGCCCGCCTCAAACGAGCGAACTAGTGTCGATGCAGGCATGCCCGCCACAATTCCAAGGCCCAATGACGCGAGGAACAGCGTGATGAATGGGTTCAGCTTCACCACCGCGATCAGCAGCACAAGGCACACCACGGCGGCCAACGCCGAAACAAGCAAATAGATGCTGTGTGGATCCATCCTGCCCTCGCTGCCCTGCAATCGTCGCGGTTCGATTACTTTTATTGAGCCTTGTAAGCCACGCAGTCGATCTCCACCTTGCAATCGACCACCATGCTCGAAACCACACACGCTCGTGCCGGCGGGTGCTCGCCAAAGTACTGCCGGAACACGCCGTTGAACGACTGGAAATCGCGTGGATCGTCGAGCCACACACCGCAGCGCACAACATGTTCCGGCCCGTAGCCAGCCTCCCTCAGAATTGCCAGCAGATTCTTGATCGCTTGGTGCGACTGCACCACAACGTTGCCTGTAACAAATTCGCCATCCACCATCGGCACCTGCCCGGAAACATAAAGCCAACCGTCTGCCTCAACCGCACGCGCAAACGGCAGGTGCTGCCCGCCCGTCCCAGTGCCACCTTCCACGCCATACCGCTTGATGCTCATACTTCCTCACTCATCTTTGCTATTGAATCCACGCAGTCCGCCCGCGCGACAGAAACTGGCCCGCGCGCTGTTCCGTCGCGCCGTTCGCTGTGTACGAGAGCACTCCATTCACCCACACACCGTGAATGCCAGCCGCCGTCTGCGCCGGCTCCGCAAAAGTCGCACGATCGATAATTGTCTTCGGATCGAACAGAACCAGGTCAGCGTGATATCCCACCTCAATGCGCCCCCGTTCCTTCAGTCCAAACCTTTGTGCAGGCATCGCGGTCATCTTGTGAATCGCCGCGGCCATCGAGAACAACTTCTCTTCGCGGCTGTATCGCCCGAGCACGCGCGGAAAAGTGCCCCATAAGCGTGGGTGCGGCCGTGGATCGAGCGGCAATCCATCCGATCCGATCATCGTTGCAGGATGTGCCAGGATCCGTCGCATATCTTCTTCGCTGATGGTGTGATAGATCGCACCCGCTGGTTGCAGCTGCTTTGCCGCCTCAAGCTGCGCTACTCCCCATCGCTTTGCAATCTGCCCCAATGAGTTGCCAGCAACCTCAGGGTGGGGCTCGCTCCACGTAACCGTGATCTCGATGCGCTCGTCTACCTGCCCCAGGTCGAGCGTGCTCGATCCGGCAGCGTACGGATAGCAATCGCAACCAGCCTGCTGCCGCTCGCGCGCGGCTTCCAGCGCACGTAGCACCTCTTTGCTTCGCCCCCAGTTGGCAATTCCCGCGCACTTCAGATGCGAGATAACTACTGGAACGCGACTACCGCGCCCGATCGCAAATGTTTCTTCCATCGCCTCCAGAATCTTCTCAGTCTCTGTGCGCATGTGCGTCACGTAGAGCGCGCCTGCTGCCGCCAGCGGCTCAGCCAGCGTAAGGACCTCTTCGGTCGTGGCCGCGCGCGCATTACCGTAGGCGAGTCCGGTGCTCAGACCAAGCGCGCCGTTCTCCAGCGCCTCAAATAGTTGAGCGCGCATCGCTGCGGCTTCCTTCTTTGTTGCCGAGCGATCCAGCCGATCCAGATGGTTTGCTCGCAGCGCAGTATGCCCGACGAGCGCAGCCACATTCACAGCAGACTTGGCCGCATGCACCGCGTCCTTGTAGGTAGCAAACGTAGGGAAATGAAACTCCTCGGCGCGGCCGAGCAAGTTCATCGGGTCGGGGACAGGGCCGCGTAGCGTTACCGGCGATGCGCTGATGCCGCAGTTTCCAATGATCACCGTTGTCACGCCCTGTGATAGTTTTGGCAGCATCTCCGGCGCGCGCAGCACAACCGTGTCATCGTGCGTGTGCACATCAATGAAGCCCGGCGCTAGCGCGAGCCCGCGTGCGTCTAGCGTTGATTCAGCAGTGTAGGGAAGTGCGGCTCCGAGCGCCAGAATCCGCCCGTCCTTGAGCGCGACGTCCGCGGCTTCCGGGTCCTTGCCGCTGCCATCGAAAACCGCGGCATTTCGAATGAGTGTGTCGCAACTCGGCATCGCGCTGCTTCAAACTATAGACTATTGATAGCGTGATTCAGCGCAGGAAATCGCGCTCAACACGAAGTTATTTCAGGCGGTATGAATGTCAGTTCCGGATAGCGCAAAAGCCGCATCAATAGGGACGATTTCTCCCCTCAATAAGGGCCTTGGGCTGCTCGCCTCGGCAGCCACACGCGACGACATTGCCCGCCTTGGCTGGAACCTCCTGCGCGAAGACATCAGCCTCCCCGTCGCCGTCCTCTACGCCGATAGACTCGAACACAATCTCCGCTGGATGCAGCAGTTCATCGAGGCGTATGGCATGTGCCTCGCACCGCACGGTAAGACCACTATGGCTCCAGCTCTCTTTCGCATGCAGCTTGATGCCGGAGCCTGGGGCATCACCGTAGCTACCGCGCAGCAAGCCTGTGTTGCACAGGCCCACGGCGTGCGCCGCGTCCTCATGGCCAACGAACTTGTCGGCAGGCAGAACATGGCGATCATCGCCGAACTGCTCCAGGATCCGGCGTTTGATTTCTACTGCCTTGTCGACTCCGCAGAGCAAGTCGAGCAGTTGGGGCAGTACTTCCGCGCGGCAGGACTGCGCCTTCAGGTGCTCGTTGAGCTTGGCGTTGAACGTGGCCGTACCGGCGTGCGCAACAATGATCAGCTAACAGAACTTCTCTCTGCTCTCAACAAGTGGGCCGACGCTCTCGCTCTCTCCGGCGTCGAACTCTACGAAGGCGTACTCGAAGACGAAGCTTCCATCCGTGAATTCCTCCACCGCGCCGTTTCTGTGACGCGTCGTCTGTTAGCCGATTGTCTCTTCGCACGCACGCCAGCGTTGCTCAGCGGCGCTGGCTCAGCATGGTACGACGTAGTCGCCGAAGAGTTCTCCGCAGCCGGGTTCGGCGCGGTAGTAGAAGTAGTGCTTCGTCCCGGCTGCTATCTCACTCACGATGTCGGCGCGTATCGCACGGCCCAGGCGCGCATCCTCGCGCACAACCCAATCGCGCGTGCCATGCTCACCGGCCTCGAGCCTGCACTTCACGTCTGGGCCTACGTGCAGTCCGTGCCCGAGCCGGACCGTGCAATCATCGGCTTCGGCAAGCACGATGTCGCTTTCGATTCAGGCTTTCCCACCGCGGCACTGCATTTCCGGCCCGGCCAGACAGCGCCAGTTGCGGCATCTGAACACTGGGCCATAACCAAGATGATGGATCAGCACGCATACCTGCGTATCGAGCCTGGCAACGACCTGCGCGTGGGAGATATGCTTGCTTTCGACATCGCGCATCCCTGTCTCACTTTCGACAAGTGGCGCGTGCTGCCGATTGTGAATGCGCAGTTTGAAGTTGTTGATGCTGTCGAGACTTTCTTCTGAGAGGACCAGCGTTGAGGCTCAATCGCGAAATCGAGTGGATGCTGTGTGCAGTTATCGCGTCTGGTTGCAGTGCATCGCTAGCAGCACAAACTGACCCTGCGCAGACAGCGCGCTCTCTCGAACATGGCGGCAAGACCGCCGAGGCGGAAGCTGCATGGAACGCGCTTGCAAAGCAGTATCCGCGCAATCCTGAGCCGTATGCACACCTGGGCCTTCTTGAAGCACGTCAGGGGCACTACGCCGATGCTGTCGGCTTCTACAAGCGTGCTTTCGCACTCGCTCCGTCTATGCCGGGTCTGCGGCTTAATCTTGGGCTCGCCTACTTCAAGCAGAGCAACTACACAGATGCCATCACCATGCTGGAACCTCTACAGAAGGCGGACCCAGCGGATCAACGCCTCAATATCCTCATGGGCATGGCACACTACGGCCTTGGGCAGTTTCCGCAGGCCTCGCCGTTTCTGCAGCGCGCATCAGCCGGCGATCCGCAAAACCTTACACTGCTCCTCACCCTCGCGCACGCCTGTCTGCTCTCTAACCAATATCCATGTGTAGTTGATGCTTACCACAGCATCGTCGCGCTCAACGCCGAGTCCGCTGAGTCTGACATGCTGGTCGGCGAAGCCCTCGACGCAATGAAAGATAAAGACGGTGCAATCCGCGAATTTCGCGCCGCGGTCAAAGCTGATCCCAAAGCGCCGAATGTGCATTTCGGCCTCGGTTATCTGCTTTGGACGCAGTCTGCATATCCGGAATCGGCGCAGGAGTTTGCCGCGGAGCTTGCGAACGATCCCGAGCACTCGCTCGCGCAACTCTACCTGGCAGACGCGCAGATTCAGATGGGGAAAATGGACGATGCGCGGCCGCTGTTCGAAGCGCTCATCAAGAGAGATCCCAACAACTTCAAAGCGCATCTCGATCTCGGCATTGTCTATGCGGAAACCCAACGCAACGACGAAGCGATCCGCGAGTATCAGAGTGCGGCGAAACTCTCGCCCGACGACGCCAACGTGCACTGGCGGCTAGGCCGCCTCTATCGCGCGATGGGTCGAACAGAGGACGCGAAAGCAGAGTTTGCAAAGACTGGCGACCTGAATAAAGCCGCCAACGAGCGACTTTTGAAGATCATGTCCACACTTCCTGAAAAGAAGCCAACACTTCAACCCTGAACAATTCTGCAGATTCCGTCGTACAAAAAATGGCCGGGGCATGAGCCCCGGCCTACGGTCCTGAACCGTAAAGTCAAGCTGTTAGAAGTTGAACTTCGCGCCGATCTGGATACGACGCGGCAGGTGACCGCTCGTAACCTGACCGAAGTTGCCATCTTCCAGCGACGAGTCTACGCCACTGAAGTTCTCATGGTTAAATGCGTTGAAGAACTCGCCGCGCAGTTGGAAGCTGTAGCGCTCTGCAAACTTCAGGTTCTTGATTGCTGCCAAGTCCCAGTTCTGGTAGCCGGGTCCGATCAGCGGGTTCGAGCCTTCCGAGCCGAAATGGCCCACAGCTTGTGCAAACGAACTGGTGGAGAACCACTGCGACATTTTCTTCGTCTTCTGCACGGATGCAACCTGATCTGCGCGCGACGAGCCAAGTCCGATACCCACGTTGTTGGAGTTCGGATCCCACGGGTCGTAAGCCTGTGTCACTTGGAACGACGAGCCGGAGACCATTGACGTAATGCCCGACAGCTCCCAGCCACCAAGCAGCTTGCCGGTTAACCCATGCTGCGCCTTGTAGAACGGAAGATCGTAGATGTAGTTTGCCTCAAATATCTGAGGTGTGTTCGTCGACGATGGACCGTAATCCTGGCGTAGGTTGTAGGTATTCGTTGCTACCGAGTCGCGATCGTTCGAGTTGGTGGTCAAGTCCTTCGAGTAGGTGTAAGCGAGGCCCACGGTCAGACCCTTCGATGAGCGGTGATTCAATGTGATCTGCAATGAGTTGTAGTTATTCGTGAACACTGGCTCACGGCTCTTGATTCCTGCATAGCCCTGGTAGGGACGGATGTAGTTCACGCTTGTAGTAGCTGTGTAAGGCGTCAAATCGCCATTGACAGCCAGGCGTGCGGCCACCGTCGGCTGGTTCATACTCACGTCACCCAGCAGGTGCCGTGCCACGTTGCCGACGTAGGCAACTTCCAGCGTAGTAGTGGGCAACAGTTGCCGCTGTACTGACAGGTTGTAGTTCGCGTAGTTCGGAACCCGGAAGGTCGGCGTGCCTGAGGCGACCAATCCATTCGGCCCATAAGAAACAGAAGCTGTTCCGCCGAGCACAGCATCGAATGAGCCATTGTTCACTGTCGATGACTGTGCCAACGGTGGATCAGAGAACGCGTTCTGTTCCCAGATGCCGTTCAGTACACGGTCATAGAAGATGCCGAAGCCGCCACGGATCGACGTCTTGTTCTGGCTGTCGAGCGAGTAAGCGAAACCAATACGAGGGCCGAAGTTCGCGGTGTGGTTCGGATTGATGTACTTACCCCACGGCGAGCACTGCACCAATGGACCGATCGCCTGTGCCGCCGAGCATGCCGCTCCCTTCGGGAAGATCACGCCGTTTGTATAAGTAGCGGGCAGCAGTTCGATTCCGCCGACTGATTGTCCGGCGATGAAGTTGCCGGAAGTGGCATCTAT
>DATMUN010000548.1:0-2320 GCA_035563895.1 Occallatibacter sp.
GGAGCCGTCAGCTTCTTTCCATCGACTGTAAAAGTTACGTCAGCCATTCGTCTCCGAGCTCGCTACACAACGGCCAAGTCTGCGTGCTTGGCATACGGGCAGGGCTTGCCGTTCAAGTGGTCTTCAAATTCCTTGCGGAACTTCTTCACAAATCCGAGCGTGGGCATCGCCGCGGCATCGCCCAGCGGGCAGAAGGTGCGGCCCATCATATTGCTGGCCAGGTACTGAATGTTGTCGATGTCCTTAGCCGTGCCGAATCCCGCGTGGAAGCGGCCAATGGTCTTCTTCAGCCAGTCGGTTCCTTCACGGCATGGAATGCACCAGCCGCAGCTCTCATGCTGATAGAAGCTGATGGTCCTCAGCGCGAACTCGACCATGCAGGTCTGGTCGTCGATCAGCACCACACCGCCCGAGCCGAGCATCGAGCCCGCCTTGGCCACCTGATCGAAGTCCATGCCGATGTCGATCTCATCCGGCAGCAGCACTGGCGTCGACGAGCCGCCCGGAACCACAGCCTTCAGGTTGCGTCCGCCGCGCACGCCGCCACCTACCTCATAAATCATCTTCTTGAGGTTGTAACCCATCGGCAACTCATATACGCCGGGCCGTACCACGTGGCCCGATAGACCGAACAGGCGCGTTCCGCCGTTGCGTTCCGAGCCCACTGCGGCATAAGCCGCGCCACCCATGCTCAAAACATGTGGCACTGTGGCAATAGTCTCTGCATTGTTGATGACCGTGGGGCCGCCATACAGGCCAACGACAGCAGGGAAGGGAGGCTTGATGCGCGGAACGCCACGCTTGCCTTCGAGCGACTCCATCAGCGCCGACTCTTCGCCTACTTCATAGGCGCCCGCACCGGACTGCGTAATCACGTTGAACTCGGTGTCGGAGCCGAAGATGTTCTTGCCGAGAAAACCCTTCTCGTAGGCCTCGGCCACGGCTCGTTCCATGATCTCGAGCAGGTAGCGGTACTCGCCGCGCAGATAGATGAATCCTGTCTTCGCACCGATAGCCAGCCCTGCGATGATCGTGCCCTCAATCACCGAGTGCGGATCGTGCAGGAAGATCAGGTGATCCTTGCAGGTGGCTGGCTCGCTCTCATCGCCGTTCACCAGAACGTACTTTGGCTTGGCCGACTGCTTCGGCACGAACGACCACTTCATGCCGGTTGGGAAGCCCGCGCCACCGCGGCCACGCAGGCCAGAGGCCTTCATCTCGTTGATGATCCAGTCCGGACCTTGATTTAGCGCTTTCTTTGCAGCCTCGTAGCCGCCGAGCTCAATGTACTTGTCGATCTTCGCCGCGCCCTGACCAAAGCGCTTCGAGATAATCTTCACCTCATCAGGATGGGAAACGAGCTTAGGCATTCTTCCCTCCCTGAGCGGCCTTCGCGCGATATTGTTCGAGAATCGATGGCACCTGGTCCGGTGTCAGGTCGTCATGAAAGTCGTAGTTCACCTGGATGGCGGGAGCCCAGCAGCAAGCGCCAATGCACTCCACTTCTTCAAGCGAGAAGACGCTGTCTGCGGTTACTCCCTTGTGGCCGATCCCAAGCTCATCCTGGAACTTTTCGAAGATGTCGTAGCCGCCGCGCAGCATACAGCTGATGTTCGTGCAAACTTGCACGTTGAATTTGCCCGCGGGTTTGAAGCGAAGCATCGAATAGTACGTTGCCACATTGCGCACGTCCAACTCCGTGATGCCGATGCGCTGGGCAACTTCGGCAATTACGGCGTCGGAGAGATAACCGACCTCGTCCTGCGCATACAGCAACATCGGCACCAGTGCCGAGCGGCGTACCGGGTACTTCGCGACCAGCTTGTCAAAGCGTGCTGCCAGCTCCGGTGAGAAGACGCTCATGGTTTCTTCAGTCATGCATCAGCTCCCGTGCCCAGGCTTCGGCGGCCATATCCATTTCCTCTTCCTTCGCGCCCGATCGCAAGCTACCGGACTCCGTCAACTCAAGCTCACCGCTGGTTCCATCCTCGCGCCGCCAGGCCACCTGCACCTCGCTTCGCGTCAACTCCAGCCATCTCTCGGCGCGACGCACCATGATGCGCGTCTCGCCCAACTCCACCGTCGCCTGCCGGTTTCCATTCAACCCGTGGGCCGCGGTATAGCTGCGCAAAAGCGAAGCAAGCGATACCCACAGTTCCACATACAATCCGGCCACTAGCGGTCAATCTCTCCCAGCACGATGTCAATCGAACCCACAACAGCGACAACGTCAGCCAGCATGCGGCCCTGACACATCGTCTCCAGCGCCTGTAGCGAGGCAAACCCCGGATAACGCATGTGTACTCGATACGGCTTCGCG
>DATMUN010000549.1:0-2437 GCA_035563895.1 Occallatibacter sp.
GCCGGGGTTTGGGCGCGTGCTGCTGACGATGGCGCAGGTGTGGCGCGAGCGGCGCAATGAGGCACTGGAGTCGGCGGCGAGCGTAATGGCTGCGATTGAGCAGAACGAGAGCTTCTCTGGCCGTGGCGCTGAGCTGACGCGTGGACTGACGGAAAAGCTCGGTGCTGCAACGGTGAAGATCTTCGATCCGCTGTACGGCGGGTTCGGCTCGCAGCCGAAGTTTCCGCATCCGGGCGCGCTGGATCTGCTGCTGCAGCTTGCGGTGACGCGGGGCGATAGCCAGGCAGGTGAAGCCTTTGCGGTGACTCTGGAAAAGATGGCGCGGGGCGGCGTGTACGACCAGCTCGCAGGCGGGTTTCATCGATACAGCGTGGATGAGCGCTGGGTGGTGCCGCACTTCGAGAAGATGCTCTACGACAATACGGAGCTCTTGCGGAACTACGTGCATGGCTACCAGAGCTTGGTGCGCGAGGATTTCCGGCAGACGGCGGTGGAGATTGTGGGCTGGCTGGACGCGGTGATGACCGATCGTGCGCGCGGTGGATTTTATGCATCGCAGGATGCGGATATCAACCTGGATGACGATGGCGACTACTTTACGTGGACGCTGGAGGAGGCGCGCGGAGTTCTGACCGAAGATGAGCTGGCGGTGGCGAGCTTTTACTGGGATATCGGCGAGCTGGGCGATATGCACCACGATCCGACGCGGAATGTGCTGCATCGGAACTTCACAGTGGATGAGTTGGCGGCGAAGACGGGCAAGAGCACAGATGAGACGAAGCTGTTGATCGACGCGGCGCACCGGAAGCTTCTGGGGGTGCGCGAAGAGCGTCCGACACCGTTTGTGGATCGTACGCTCTACACCGGGTGGAATGCGATGGCTGTGACAGCATACTGCGAAGCGGCGCAGGTGCTGCGGTTGGATGCGGTGAGTGCCTTCGCGCTGCGTACTCTGGATCGTCTGCTCGAAGAAGCGTGGGATGGTGCGGCAGAGCTTGCGCACGTGATTGCGTACCCTGATGGGCTTGAATCAGCGGAGCGTGTAGCGGGGACGCTGGACGACTATGCGTTCACGATTCACGCGTGTATCGATGGGTGGCTTGCGAGTGGGAAGATGCGCTACTACCGCGCTGCGATGACGATGGCTGAGGCGATGATCGGGCGCTTCTACGATCGGACGGCTGGAGCGTTCTATGACACGGCATCGATAGGCGCAGCGCTGGGGGCGCTGACGGCGCTGCGCAAGCCGCTGCAGGACTCGCCTACACCAGCGGGCAATCCCACGGCCGCGGCTGCGCTACTGCGGCTGGAGGCGCTGAGCGGGCGCGCGGAGTTTTGTGAGATGGCCGAGGACACGTTGGAATCGTTCGCGGGCATTGTGGAACATTTTGGGCTCTATGCTGGCAGCTATGGGCTGGCGCTGGAGCGATTGCTGGCGGACCCCCTGCAGGTAGCGATTGTGGGCGAGGGGGCGGCGGCAGATACGCTTGAGGCTACGGCGGTTTCAGGATATCTGGTGCAGAAGACGGTGATTCGCCTGACGCCGGACCAGCTGACGGAGGAAAACCTGCCCGAAGCGCTGGCTGAGACGCTGGTACATGTGCCGCGACCGCAGGGGGCTGCAGCGTGGGCGCTGGTGTGCCGCGGGCGTACGTGTTTGCCGCCGATGACCAGTTCCGATGACCTGCTGGCTGCGCTTGCTGCGCGGGATTGACCTTGCTTACTCGCCGCTGAAGGGATTCGACTCGTGCGGCTTGATGGTGGTGGGGTCGATGGCTGTTGCGGTGCGTTCTTCGGCAAGGCGCACGGGAGCATTGCCAGCCTGATCGCTGTCGCGAGTGCCGAAGGAGCTGAAGACGCGGTAGGGGTCGCCCGGAAGCAGATGGTTTTCTTCAAGGGCCAGTCGCACGCGGCGCTGAAATTCGCGCATCGGGGCGAACTGCTTTTGCGCACGGGTCTTGAACTGAACGGGGATGATGAGCTGCGAGCCTTTGAGGGCGTCGACGCCGAGCACCTTGGGGTCGTCGACAAAGACTTCGCGGTACTCGTCGCTGGTGCGCACATCCATCGCAATGGACTTGAGAAGGGCTAAAGCCTTGTCTGGGTCGGCAGAGAAGTCGACGCTTACGTTGACTGTGGCCAGAGAGTAGTCGATGCTCTGGTTGGCTACGGTGGTGATTTGCGAGTTGGGGATGACGAAGAGTGTGCCATCGGCGGCGCGGACAGTGGTCTTGCGAAGCGTCATGGTTTCGACGACGCCGGAGAGCCCGGCGAGAGTGACGGTGTCGCCCACGTGAAATTGATCCTCGACGAGGATGAGGGTGCCGTTGAGCATGTCCTTGACGAGGTTCTGAGCGGCGAGGCCTATGGCTACACCGGCTATTCCGGCAGAGGCCAGCAGCGGGGCCAGATTGACACCGACCGCATCGAGGAACTG
>DATMUN010000550.1:0-2480 GCA_035563895.1 Occallatibacter sp.
GGGGGTGATGCTGGGGAAGCTTAGCGAGCCTCGAAGTTCACGTTGAGGTTCACGTCCATTGCAACCACCTGGTCGTCGAGCGTCGCCGGCTCAAAGCGGTAGTCGCGAACTGCAGCAAGGATGCGTGCATCCACTGTCTGGTTGATCGACTTCACGAGATGAACGTTCTGGGGCACACCCTTCTCGTCCACTTTGAACGAAACAACCACGTGCTGGAACGAGAGGTTCTGGCTGGGGAAGTCCGAGATGGCCACGCGAACCGCGGGACCGGAGATCAGCTTGGGGGCAGTCACACCCGTGCTGACGCGGCGGGCATGAGCAGCCGGGACGTCGGATGCGACGACCGCGGGTTCAGAGTTTTTTGCAAGCAGAACAGCCCCCTGACCATTGGCAACCGTCTGAGCGGGGAGCAGCGCGGTGGACAAGAAAAGAGTTGAAGCAAGGATCTTGTGCATTGGATATCTCCAGAAGGCCAAAGGTGACCAACACCAATTTATCGCGACTCAATAATGATTGTCAACGAAAACATGTTAGTGCTTTAGAATCAACCTGCTCAAACCGATTTCCCGGCAATTCATGCTTGATGTGTACCATATTCTGACCATCCTCGGTGGCCGCCACGATCTCCTGTTTTCCGCAAGATCCTTCGGTACCATGGACTTATGGCCCAGTTCCCTCTCGGACAAACTTTGCTCATCGATGCCGACGACACTCTTTGGGAAAACAACGTCTACTTCGAGAGCGCCATCGCGGCGTTCATCGGGTTCCTGAACCACAGCACGTACTCCCCAGCCGAAGTGCGCGAAGCGCTCAACGCCGTTGAACGCGAAACCATCCTTGCGCACGGCTATGGCCTCACGAGCTTCTCGCGTTCTCTGCTCACCTGCTATGAGCGTCTCAGTCATGCGCCAGTTACTGAAGAGAATCGCCAGCGCATCCGCGGCTTCGCGCAGACCATCTCCGATCAGGATGTCGAGCTTCTTCCGGGAGTGGCCGACACGCTGGCCCACTTGGCCACGCGCCACAAGCTTATCCTCATGACCAAGGGCAACCACGCCGAACAGGCCGATAAGCTCTCACGCTCTGGCATCGCACACCACTTCTCCGCAGTCGAGATCGTCGCAGAGAAAGACCCTCAAACGTACCGCACCGTTCTCGCCCGTCATGAGCTCGCTCCTGAGGCAAGCTGGATGATCGGCAACAGTCCGAAGAGCGACATCAATCCGGCACTGGCCGCAGGTCTGCACGCAGTCTTTCTCTTTCATAAGGACACATGGATTTTGGAGCACGCCGAAATTGCAGTACCCGCAGCGAATCAGCATCTTTTGGAGCTGGATAACTTCGCCAAGCTCTGTGCTATCTTCTAGCTGCGGAGGACGTCCCCCTTTTGAGCCGCGCACCAATCTCGCCATCGCTGCGCTACCGCCGCGTCTATCCGTCTCCGCCGCGCGTGCACTGGCTCTTGCTTTTCCTCGCGGTTGCCATTCCTGAGGCTCTGGTTCTTCGCTTCACGCATCAGCCGGCGCGCGACCTGTTGATCAACTTGATCTTCGCCATCTGGCCCATATACCTGAGCATCTGGCTCCGCAAAATCGACCAGAGCTCAGCCGCGCTCTACTGGTGTTTTGCGTCGGTGGCCACGGGCTTTCTCTTCTCGTGGCTTCTCTGGATCGTCGTTGTTTTCGAGATACGCGAAGACCTGCTCTTCCACTACAACCGCCGCGAACCCATCGGCCTCAAACTCCACCTGATCCCAACTATCCTGTTTTCTTTCCTTTATTTTCAGTACCACCTGCGCCGCATCGCGCGGCAGAAGGCACTTTCGGTTACCGCCCCGCTGGCGGTCCCGGAGCCCGAACTGCCAAGCTGATCCACACTCTCCTGCGCGATTCTCCTCCCTCCGCATCTCCCCAGCCTTTCTCCTCGCCCCAGGCATCCGGAATCCGCTTGACGTTGTCGTATGTGCATCGGAAGATTGAAAAGACTCGAGTTTCTGCGTAGTCCAGCAACTCTGTCGGATTTTTTCCGAGGCATGGCCGATAGAGCTCCGAAACTCCGGCAAGCCCGGCTCGGCCAGACAACGGCTGGCTAGTTGTAACTTGCATCCTAGTTCGTGTTTCTGATCCATCAATGCAGGCGAGGCAGCATGGCTACCACTCGGTTCTGTGCATTTAACAAAACGAGGGGCATCATTCTCAGCCTTGATGTCGCAGTGTTGGATGCGGCTATGGACCCGCTGCGCGTCTTGCGCGTCTTGATGGAAGGTCTCAGCTCCGAACCGAGCACTGGCTTATGGATCACGCACTTCAAGGCAGTTCCCGTCGCTCGCGCAGTCTGCCCATTCGATCTCATCTATCTCAATAAGGACCATTGCGTAGTTCACGCAGCTGCACTCTCCGTGGACAGTGCGTATGAGCCCATCGCGGGCGATCCGGTCAGCGCTCTCGTCCTGCCCAATTCAATCATCGGCTCGTCGCATA
>DATMUN010000551.1:0-5168 GCA_035563895.1 Occallatibacter sp.
TGGGCAGTGGCGAGGGCTTGATCGAAACGGCCGGCCTCAGCGTAAGCGGCACCGAGGGTGTCGAGCACCATGGGGCTGGAGTTGCCGGTGAGCTGGTTGGCTTGCTCGGCGAGTTGCACGGCCTCAGCGCCGCTGCGAAGCGAGGGATTCCGCGAGCTGGAGAGGATGCGTGAGGCGCTGATGAGGGCGTTGACCGAGTTTGGCCTCTGCGCAAGGGCGTTGCGCAGGTGTGTGAGGGCTTCGCCGTCGCGGCCAAGAGCGGAATCGGCGTTGGCAACGGCCTCCTCTCCGACGGGGTAGTGCGGGTTGAGGTCGAGGGTGCGCTCGAACTCCGGCAGAGCCTCGCCGGGGTGTCCCTGTTGCAGGAGGAAGACGCCGAGGTTGTAGTGGCCCTGCACGAGCGCGGGGTTGATAGAGACGGCCTGGCGGGCATGGTCGATGGCATGGGGCAGGTCGCCTTGCGCATAGTCGTTGGCGGCGATGTCGTTGTAGATCCGGGCATCGTCGGGGGCGAGGGCGCGGGCCTGCTCGAGGGTAGACGCTGCCTGGCGGTAGTCGTGCTTCTCTTCCTGGTCGAGGGCCTGCTCGATGAGTCGATAGACATCGACGGCGGGAACCTGGATGTCCTGGATGCCGTCGCCTGCGATATTGACGAACTCGGGCAGGTTGACGGCGCGGTTGGAGGCGGTGGCGTTGTCGATGAGGATGGCGGGGCTGGAGTTGCCGTCGGCGTCGATGTGAGTGAGGTACATCTGCGTGTATGGCGAGCGCGCCTTGGAGGAGAAGACGAGCCAGCGGCCGTTGGGCGAGAAACTGTGCCACGAGTTCATATTGCTGGTGTTGGCGCGGAGGCGGCGCGGCTCTCCACCGGCGAAGGGCACGATGTAGAGCTGGCTGTCGGGACGCATGACCTCGCCGTTCTTGCACCGGACGAAGACGATCCATTTGCCGTCGGGCGAGACCTTGGGGAAGCTGTTGCTCATGCCGTTTTGTGAGGCACCGTCGATGCGCTCGGGCGTACCGCCGCGACCGTCGTTGAAGGGGACGCGGTAGAGGTCGTACTGGATCTGGGTCTCGCTGGGATCATTGGCGCGGGTGGCATCGGGCTGGCCGGGGAGGCGGGGCTCGCGAGCCTGGGCGCGGGCGAAGACGATCCACTTGCCGTCGGGGCTCCAGACGCCACCGGTCTGGATGTAATGGGGGTCGTCGGCCCCGGGCAAGGGCTGGCGCTGGCCGGTTTCGCGGCTGTACCACTCGAGGATGCCCTTGGTGGGATAGAAGACCTGGAGGTAGCGGTAGTCAGTGAAGTTTTTGACGTAGTAGGTCTTGGCGAACTCGAGGTCGGAGCCGGCGAAGGTGGAGATGGCATATTTGCCATCGGGTGAGACCTGGGTCATGAAGCCGACGCGGGTTTTGCCAACTTTGCCGTCGGTGTTCCACTGGACGACGTCTTTGCTTTGTATATAGAGGTGTTGGCTGACGGGGACGAGGGCGTAGAGGCCCTTGTCATTATTTGGCCCGTCAACGTCGATGCCCATCGTCTTGCCGTCGCGCGAAAACGAGTGGCAGTTGAGGCAGGTGGGCATATTGGTGAGGACGGTGTGGCTCTCGGGGCTGCGGATATCGCGGACGCGCCAGTTGATAAGGTGGATGGCGCCCTGGGCGAGAGGCTGCACGGTGCCGTCGGTGTTGGCGGTGGGCATGAGGGGGACGTCGCGGTAGAAGATGGGCGCGCCAACGGGGTCGGCGGAAGTGGTGAAGACGGTGTGGGCTTCAGAGACAATGGCGCCGGTGCGGCTCAGGCCGGTGATGGTGAGCGTGGCGGGGCCGGCAACGGAGTGCTTCTGGATGGCGGCCCAAAGCATGGGCGTCGGCTTCCACGTCCAGGAAGCGGCCTGCTGAGGGGTGAGCTGCGGAGGCTTGTTGGTGGCGGCGACGCAGCGCGGGTCAATGGGGCCGAGATGCATGCGCTCGCCTGCGGTAACGGTTCGGACGGCGGGCGAGCCATCGGCGAAGGTGATGGCGATGCGCCAGGAGACAGCCTGGGCCGGGTCGCGCCAGAGGATGGTGGGCGGCGTAAGGCCTGGCGGGAAGATGGAGCCGTCTTCGGGGTAGTCGATGGAGAGAGAGGTGGGAGCCGACCGCACGGTCCGGAGGTCCGGAGAGACAGCGGGAGCGCCTGCAGACACCCATGAACTTGCAGGGAGCAGCACAGCAGCTGCAACGAGGACTGCCAACGAGCAGAGCAGAAGCAACGTTACACGGCGCCGATCGGGAGCAGAAGAGTAGAAATCGGGCATGGTGGCTCGGTTTTTAAGGCGAAATAGTGCTTTCTATTGGGATTGACGAGTGAGGCGCGGTGGATTGGCGCAGGTGGAGAGAAAAAAGTGGAGAAAATGTTACTTTCCACCGCTGGGAGGGAGATTTTCTGTTTGTGATGGGAATCCTTGTGGCGGCTGATTCATCTGAAAGAATGATGGTTGTGATGAGAAAGAACAATTATGCCTTCCGGCGGGCCGGGATTCCGGTGATGTGCGCCCTGTTGGCGCTGGCCGGTGCGAACCTGCACGGAGTGGCGCAGACGAACCCCAGCTCTGCGACGAACCCGTTCTATGGCAGCGTGACGCTGAAGCCGGCGACGGATGAGATGCTGCAGCTCTCACTGGACGAGGCGGTGCGGCGCGGGCTTGAGACAAACCTGGGCCTGAAGGAATCCGAGAACTTTGAGAAGTCGATCCGCGGCCAGAAGAACGAGGCGCTGCAGCAGTTTTTGCCGACGATTACGGTGAGCGGCGGAACGGGCGTGTATGAGCACAACCTGGTCTCTTCAGGCTTTGGGCCGAGTACGCTGAACAAGTTTGCCTCTCTGCTGGGCATGAATGCGACGGGGATTTCGACGATCACCAAAGATGACCTGACACAGGGGCAGATCAACTTTCAGGAGATTCTGTTCTCCGGTCCGGTGATTGCGGGCTGGCGGGCGGCGGGCGCGGCGGAGAAGGCTGCGTACTTTGGGAAGATGTCGGCGCGCGGCGAGGTGGTGCAACAGGTGGCGACGGCGTATCTGCGTGCGGTGGCCGCGGCGAGCGAAGTGGACGATGCGACGGCGCAGGAGCAGGCGGATCGCGTGCTCTTCGATCAGGTACATGCGGCGCATGAGGCTGGAACGGCCGCGAACCTCGACGAACTACGCGCGCGGGTGCAGTTGCAGGCGCAGCAGCAGGCGGTGATCCAGGCGCAGAACCAGCTGGATAAATCGCTGATCCAGCTGAAGCGCGAGATTGGCGTGGCGCCAGGGCAGAAGATTCAGCTGACGGACATGGCTCCCTACAGTGAGCTGGCTACGCAGACGCCGGAGGAGATGCGCGCGCAGGCCTACCAGTATCGGCAGGACTACCAGAACCTGAAGAACCAGCTGGAAGAGATGAAGGCCGTACACTCCGCGTATAAGAGCTACCGGCTGCCAACGCTGGCCTTTGGCGGCTACTGGGGTACGGACACGGTGAACGGCGCGGGCACGCACGGCAACTTTGCCGCGGTGGGCACGCTGTCGGTGCCGATCTTCCGCGAGGCGAGCCTGCGCGGTAATGAACAGGCTGCGGCGGCGCAACTGGATGGTGTGCGCAAGCAGCTCGAGGACAAGCGCGGACAGATTGACCAGCAGGTGCGCTCGGCGCTGCTGGATGTGAATGCCACTCACAAGCAGGTGGACGTTGCGCGGTCGAATGTAGACCTGGCGACGCGTGCGTTGAGCGACGAGACGGACCGCGTGAATGCGGGCGTGGACGACAACCTGCCGCTGGTGACGGCGCAGGCCACACTGGCCAGCGCGCAGACGAATCTGGTGGAGAGCCTGTATCAGTACAACCTGGCGAAACTGGGGCTGGCGCGGGCTACGGGCGTGCTGGAGCAGCAGTACAAGGTGTATCTGGGGCGGTAGGCACACAGGGTGCGGAATCTTACGCGGGCGGCGTCTCTGAAAGAGGCACCGCCCTTTCACTTTTGAGCATGGCCAGCTCGGCGAGGATAGAACACCGGTCCTGTGACTGAGAAACTCGCGCAGGGGCTAAAGCCCCCCGAGAATCTCAATTAAGGGTTATTGGCACGACTGAAGTCGAGCCCTGACACAGGGCTCGATTGAGGCTGAGTTAGGGCGGCGTTGTAGTGTGGGATTGGAGGTCGATGTTCCATGGGCAAGCAGTTGAGGATTGAGTACCGGGTGGTGGCGGATGCGGCGGCGCTGGCCGCACAGGCGGCGGAGGAGATGACGCGGGCAGCCGAGCAGGCGGCGGCGCGCGGCGTGGCGCGGATTGCGGTGAGCGGCGGGTCGACGCCGAAGGCTGCCTTTCAACTGCTGGCAGACCCGGCGCAGCCGTGGCGCGCGCGAATGCCGTGGGAGAAGCTGCAGCTCTTCTGGGTGGATGAGCGCTGCGTACCACCAAATGACGCTGACTCGAACTACCGCATGACGCGCGAGGCTCTGCTGGACAAGGTTCCGCTGAAGCCGGAGCAGGTGCACAGGATGGAAGGCGAGCTGGACCCGGAGGCGGCTGCGGCGCGATATGAGTCGCTGCTGCGGAATGCGTTCAGGTTGGAGGGTGCGGAGACGCCGCGATTCGATCTGGTGGCGCTGGGTATGGGGCCGGACGGGCACACGGCTTCGCTGTTTCCGCACACGGCGGCGATTCATGAGCTGGGGCGGCTGGCGGTGGCGAATCACGTGCCGCAGAAGGACACCTGGCGGCTGACGTTGACCTGGCCGGTGATCAATGCAGCTGCAAGCGTTTTCTTCCTGATTGGCGGTGCGGACAAGGCGGAGACGGTTCGCGAAGTATTTACGGGAGCGCGGAATGTGGAGCAGTTGCCGAGTCAACTGATCTGGCCCGCAAGCGGTATACTCACTCTGATTCTGGATCAGGCCGCTGCTGCGCTTCTACCCGCGACGGATGGGGAAGGCCGCGGGCTTATAGCGAGGGAACGATGATTCTGGCTGGCGATGTGGGGGGCACCAAGGTCCACCTGGCGCTCTATGACTTTACAAACGGAAAGCTGACGTACACCCGCGATGAGCGCTACCCGGCCAAGGAGTTCAGCGGGCTGGAAGAGATCGTCAAGCAGTTTCTGGGCGCGGACAAGGTATCGGCTGCGTGCTTTGGCGTGCCGGGGCC
>DATMUN010000552.1:0-13465 GCA_035563895.1 Occallatibacter sp.
GAGCCGGTGAGTTGCGGGGAGAATTCAAATGACAGACCCCGGCCAAATCGGCCGGGGTCTGTCGTCGTGGCTCAGCGCGTCTATTTCTTTGCCGTCCACTGGTCCACCCAATCGTTCACGGTCTTGTACCAGAGCTGCGAGTTCTGCGGCTTCAGCACCCAGTGGCCTTCGTCGGGGAAGTAGAGCATCTTCGACGGCACGCCCAGCAGTTGCAGCGTGTCAAAGAGCTGGAAACCCTCGTTCACGTCGAGGCGGTAGTCCTTCTGCCCGTGGATGACGAGAGTGGGCGTCTTGAAGTTTTTGGCGTACATCGAAGGCGAGAACTTGCGGTAGGGATTCTCCGCGTCCGGCTTGCCGTAGTAGTCCCACGGGTGGCCCTTGAACTCCCAGATGTTGAACCAGTCCTCTTCAGTGGAGCCGAAGGCGGACTCCGCGTTGAACATGCCGTCGTGCGAGACGATGCACTTGAAGCGTTCGGTGTGGCCCAGAACCCAGTTGGCCATGTAGCCGCCGTAGCTCGCGCCCAGCGCGCACTCGCGCGTCTTGTCGATGAACGGGAAGTGTTCCTCGGCGTAGTCGAGGCCGGTCATTAGGTCGGTGTAGGGCTTGCCACCCCAGTCACCGTTCACGCCGTCGACAAAAGCCTGCCCGTATCCAGTCGAGCCGCGCGGGTTGATCATCACCACGACGTAGCCGTTGGCGGCGAGCAGTTCGGCGTTCCAGCGGTACGACCACGCATCGCCCCACGCACCCTGAGGCCCGCCATGGATCAAAAACTTCACCGGATATTTCTTCGCTGGGTCAAATCCCGGCGGCGGAATGAGAAAGCCCTGGACCTTGGTGCCGTCCTTGGCGGAGAACCAGAAGTCCTGCATCTTGGGCAGGTCAAGCTGTGCCAGGAGAGCGCCGTTGAGATCAGTAGTCGAACGTTGGCCGATGCCACCGGCCGGACATTCTCCTCCGGAGCAGAAAGAGAAATACGTGTGAAGGTGAACAACTTCACTTGGCTGTGAAACAGTCATTGCTGACGCCAGCAACTCACCGTTTGCATGCAATGGATGCAGTCCGCTTGCTTCTCCACCAGCCCAGAGTTTCTCAATAATGCCGTTCAGATTTGTTGCGAATATAGGTGCTTCCCCTTTGTCACCGGACACAAAGTAAATTGACTTGGCATCAGGCGCCCACGTGAACTCATCCACCCAGTTGTCGAACTTCGGCAGCAGGTTCTTTTCGGTTTTGGCGGCGCGGTCATAGACGAATAGCCGGAACTTGTCGGCCTCATAGCCGGGGCGTTCTTCCGAGCGCCAGGCGATGTACTTTCCGTCGGGCGAGTAGGCGGGGTTGAAGTTGCCGCCCTTCGAGGTCGAAATCTTCACCGGCTTTGCCGCGGGGTTGGTCAGGTCCAGCGTGTAAATCTGCGCGCTGACGCTAATCGCCGGAACCGCATCCGGATTCTCCGTGAACGCCAGCTCCTTCGAGTCGGGCGAGATGGAGAAGCCGCCGTCGCCGCCAAGCGCGAAGGGCGGCACGTCATGCGGGTCGTTGGGCGTCAGGTCGCGCGTCGCGCCCGTCGCCACTTCGGTCAGGAACAGGTGCGACCGCTTCGGCCCCGTGAAGTGGTCCCAGTGGCGATAGAGCAGCGCGGTGAAGATCTGCGCCTTCACCTTGCTCTCGGCGGCGGACTTGTCGCGATCGGCATTGCACTTGTCGCCCGTCGCACCGTCGGCGAACGTGATTGGTGGACAGTCTGGATAAACAGAAGACGAGAACAGCACGAAGTGCCCATCCGGCGACCAGCGTGCGTTGTCTGCCTCGGTGGAGATCGCGGTCAGCTTCTTCGCGTTCGCCGTTGCGCCGGTGGCAGTGTCAAAGCCGGCCGTCCAGACCTGCGTTCCGCCCTCGCGGCCAGAGAGAAAGAGTACAGAGCGCCCGTCAGCCGCGAACTGCAGACCGGAGTCGCCGGGCTGGGTGACGGCCACTTTAAAGGGCGCGCCACCGACAATCTTCTGCAGCCACCACTCCGTGGTCTTGGTGTTCTGGGTAAGGTCCACGGTGGTGACGGAGTAAGCCAACCACTGGCCGTCGGGCGAGACGGCGGTTTCACCCAGGCGCTTCATGGCCATCATGTCCTCGAAGGTCATGGGGCGCCTTGGCGGCGCTGACTGGGCTGGGAGAGTGGAGGCGAAGGAGGCGACGGTAAGGGCTGAGAAGAGCAGGAATTTGCGCATATGAAGATCCACGAGCGCGCAGTCGGCATGGGCCGGAGCACGAAGGAAAAGTGTACACCGGAGCACGTGCTGTCAGGTCTGGTTGAACAGCAGGATGACGCGGCCAACGAGCAGGTCGTTGGGGGTGAGGTTGGAGTCGACTTCGAGCACATCGACTGGGCAGGCGATGTTGTGGCAACGCAGGGCGAGGCGGTTAGAGGTGAACTCGGCGTAGCGGAGGGTGAGGTGTGCGCCGCGGCGGACAGCGTAGAGGTTGAGGCGATCGGAGTGGTAAGCGGCGAACGAGTTGTAGTGGCGGTCGATGACAGCGAGGGCGTGCTGCTGGATGAGGGGGGACATGGCCTGGGCGTCGGCGTCTGAGACGCGGACGGCGACAAAGCGCTGCCAGGCGCGGCGGGCAGTGGAGGAGCGCGAGCGCAGGTTGCGCGTGGTGTTCGCAGGGAGGTGCAGCACCTGCTGTGCGGCGGACGCGTGGATGGTGGGCTCGAAGAGTGCGGCAGCGTGCGAGACGACGGGAATGCTGCTGGTGTCGCCGTCGATGGGGAGGAACTCGAGCTTGGTGGCGGCGGGCAACAGGTCAGAGGCAGAGAGGTGTTGAACAGCGAGGATCTTGTCCAGGGCCGCGAGCGAGAGGTGGCGGCGGCGGCGCAGGAAGTTGGACAAATGAGATTGTCCGAAGCCGGTTTGGCGAGCGAGAAGAGAGACGCTCAAGGTGCCGCGATTTATCCTGCGAAGCAATTCCTGGCGGAGCCGTTCGTGCATCTGGGAAAAGTTCATGTGTGGAAATTCCGCCACCGGCAATAGAGGCGATGGCCCGTAGTTTTCTTACAGAAAAGCGAGCTCGGAGAAAATGCCTCAGTTTGTGCATGATGGACTTCGCGGGGGAACGATGAGATAGGGAAATGCCCGGGATACGTTGACGCAAAGTATACGGAACTCTAGATTAGCTTTACTTTATCTCGTAATCGTTTGCAGGAATTAAGGAAGAGCACGCACGGATATATAGCCGTAGCAAGCTGGGCATCGCAGTCCGACATGGCACGAGGGCCGCTCGACGAGGAGAGTGGTTGCATCGTAGTCCTTCCATTCTTTTCCAGGGCGCAGTGTGCGCCAACAGCAGACAATCGCGAGAATTCCACGATCTGCGCACGGCAGCAGTCGGGGAGCGGAAAGCGAGGCTTGCGGTTGATTCAACAAGAGCGGGTATTTCAGTTCCACATGTGCTGCGTGTTCATGACATACAACGAGACACAACAATTGGCAATCCCCCATCGGGACAACAGAATTCCGAATAGCCATGTGTGTCTCTCCGGATCCCGGAAGCCCAGGACAGTAAACAGGGCACAGCGGGAACGAAGAACCTTACGGAGAATCCGTCATGGAATTGCGCGTGCAACTGAAAGTTTGCGAGAGTTGCGGTTGCCTCTGGTATCGAGCCCAAATTCAGGGGAGCGTGTACTGCAGGGAGTGTGAAGAGAAGCTCAAGAGTTTTCCGTCGCCTGAGACGCGACGGCGTAGAGGGCGGCCGAGTCGCAAGCCGATATTGCGCATCTGGGCCGTGGCGGCAGCAGCAGGAGGTGCGGAATGAGCGCAGCTCTGCAACTGCCAGTAGTGTGGGGTGCGGCTGAGCCGCTCCGTGAGTGGAAACCGGAACGAAGGAGACAGGCGGAACAACGGGCTACGCAGCCCAAGGCAAAGCAGGAGCAGGCGGCGGGTGAGCCGCTGGTCAGCTTCGGCTTCTATCGCAAGCATACGGAGCGCATGCTGCGGCGCTACCTGTACGCCTCGATGCAGGTGGGGCGTACGCCCTCGATCCTGGCGGACCCGGTGGGCCGCGGATGGGTGTCGAGCCGGCCGGTCCGGACGTTTGAGGACGCAGTGATCTTCGTACTCGACGTGGAGCGCTGCCTGGCAAGGTTGGGCTCGCTGGATCGGGCGCTGCTGAGCCGGATCACGCTGCAGGAGTACACGCAGGCCGAGGCAGCAACGCTGATCGGCATGAGTACAAGAGCAGTGGCCTACAAGTATCCGCAGGCTCTGGACCGGCTGACGGAACTGCTGCTCGAGGCGGATCTGCTGATCATCGATCGCGGATGAGTGGACGGAAAACTAACGGGGGAGTGTACACTCCCCCGTTAGTTATTACGGACGCATTGGTAATGTCTCGCCGGGAATAGCTGCCACTAAGTCCGTTTACGAGGACATAGGCCAAAGTCGGTCCATCCGTTGCCATCCGAGGGGCGCTGTCTCTCACGAGACCCGTTCTTTCGCTCCCATAACGAGCAGCCAAAGCATGGCGGCAATCTCGGCAAAAAACACCGGTTGCAAATAACGGAACAAAGCATTCGCGGAGTCAGGGAAAGAGAACCAAATTATTCCAATAGCAGTCCACGCAATTCCATCTAGCAACAACCAGTATCCGAGCCAGCGCGGTAAGAAGCGCGAACGTACGACCAGCCATCCGAAGGGCAACAGCCACAGTCCCCAGAACATCTGGTTGATGCCGTTTGCCTGCCGTGCATTCGGATGAGAACCATACCGACCGCCTCACGTGTGTGTGCGTCGAAGCCAGCGAAGCCATCGCCTCCGCGAAAGACGACGAGCGCAGCCGCGTTGAAGACGAGGGTGACTAAGCTCAATGCAGATGAAACCAGCACGAGAGCCACCATTTGTCGTGCCTGATGGCGATCCACGTTTTCAAGGAGTCGATACAGCGCCAGGCTCAAGCCGACAAAGATGACCACACCGATTGCTTCGGCAAGCATGCTCCAGCGAAACA
The DNA here is from genome assembly GCA_035563895.1 of Occallatibacter sp. Lineage (GTDB taxonomy): Bacteria > Acidobacteriota > Terriglobia > Terriglobales > Acidobacteriaceae > Telmatobacter. The sequence continues at coordinate 5,008 of DATMUN010000552.1, forward strand.
GCGTCTCGTGTGCGAGCACCCGAGCAGTAGTAGCCGCTGCGTCGTTCAGTACAACTGTCTTCGAAGGAACATACAGCAGGTAGAACGGTCCAAGCATGAAGCCCAGGTACCACAGCCCGGCAATGCGAGCCGTTCTCTTCAGAGACATCACGACAGACCTCCGGTTTTTAGAAGGGTGCGTAATTAAAACCCAATCGGTTCCGGTGATAAGTAACGAACAGTCGGCCAGTCTCGAGGATGGCTTACTCAGCCGAGATGGAGTGGGCGATATTTTCGGCTTGACTGATAGCGAAAAGCTGAACGGCAATGGAACCTTTGACAAGCTCTTCGACCAAGTTCCGGTGCGCTCAAGTTTGCGTGCTGGCACGAGACTACGCGTGTAGAAATCTGCTGGCGAGTCGCAACGTGATCAATCTGCCGACGCTCAGGGGATCACCGGTGTTAGGCTTCCAGTGTTGAAAAAATGCTGGGGGATGCTGTGCGTAATTCCTTGCTTCACTTTGCCGCAATCGCAATCACAGTGGGATGGACGTTGGGAGCGGGGGCACCGCGGATGCACGCGGCGGCTCCGGGAGATTCAATCGTTCAGTCCGAGCGGGAGGACGCTACCAATCCGGTAGCGGATCCCAAAGCTGTTATCACCTTCGGGCAGGCGCGTTTTACGGTACTTACGCCGGAGCTGATTCGCATGGAGTGGACCGCGGACGGCAAGTTCGAGGACCATGCGTCGCTGGTGTTCTTGAATCGTCGGCTGTCGGTGCCGAAGTTCATCCATCAAGTGGCTGACGGTGCGCTGACGATCCAGACCGACGCTCTGAAGCTGGTCTATACGCCGGGCAAGAGTCCACAGTTTGCGCCGGAGAACCTGACTATCACCCTTGCCGTAGATGGCAAGCCGGTGGTGTGGCATCCGGGGTTGGACGATCCGGAGAACCTGCAGGGCACGACGCGCACGCTGGACGGCGCGCTGGGCGGCAAGACCAAGGAGCCCATCGAGCCGGGGCTGGTGTCGCGCGCGGGTTGGGCCGTGGTGGACGACTCGGAGCGGCCGCTGTTTGACTCGGCGGACTTCAGCTTCAGAGAGGGCGAGAAGAGCCCGCTGCCGTGGGTGATGGAGCGGCCCGAGGGCAAGCGGCAAGACTGGTACTTCTTTGGCTACGGCCACGACTACATGAAGGCGCTGGGCGACTACGTGCGCGTGGCAGGGCGGATTCCGCTGCCGCCGCGGTTTGCGTTTGGCGCGTGGTGGTCGCGCTATTGGGCTTACTCGGATCAGGAGATTCTGGAGATCATTCGAGACTTTCGGCAGAACTCGACGCCGTTGGATGTGTTCGTGATCGATATGGACTGGCACGTCAGCCGTGATCAGCTGGAGGCGAAAGGCGAGAAGAACCCCGATGCCTCGGGCCACGGGCTGGGCTGGAGCGGTTACACGTGGAATAAGCTGCTATTTCCCGATCCGGCGGCGTTCCTGTCTCAACTGCATGCAGACGGGCTGAAGACGAGCCTGAATATGCATCCGGCGTCGGGCGTTCAGCCTTGGGAAGAGGCATATCCAGCGATGGCGAAGGCGATGGGCATTGACCCCGCAGCGAAGAAGTATGTGCCCTTCGACATTACGGACAAGACCTACGCGACGAATTACATGAATCTGCTGCATCATCCATTGGAGAAGCAGGGTATCGACTTCTGGTGGCTGGACTGGCAGCAGGAGCAGACCACGAAGATGGCGGGCGTGAGTCCGACGTGGTGGTTGAACTACGTGCACTTCACAGATCAGGAGCGCGAGGGACGGCGGCCTCTGTTATTTCATCGCTGGGGCGGGCTGGGCAATCATCGCTATCAGATCGGCTTCTCGGGCGACACAATCTCTGTGTGGGATTCGCTGGCCTTCCAGCCGTGGTTTACGGCGACGGCAGCGAATGTGGGCTACGCCTACTGGAGCCACGATATCGGCGGTCACATGCCTGGCGCAGTGGAGCCGGAGCTTTTCACGCGCTGGGTGCAGTTCGGAGAGTTCTCGCCGATTTTGCGCACGCATACGACGAAGAACACGGACTCGGAACGGCGCATCTGGGCGTATCCCGAGCCGTATTCGGCCGTGCTGCGCGCGGCCTTCCAGCAGCGGTATGCATTGCAGCCGTACATCTACACAGAGGCGCGGCGGACTTACGACACAGGTGTGGCATTCTTCAGGCCGCTTTACTATGACTGGCCTGAGGCGAACGAGGCCTACACGAGCAAGGGCGAGTATCTGTTCGGCGAACAGATGCTGGTGGCACCGGTCGTTTCTCCTGCGGACAAGGTGAGCGGGCTCTCGGCAGAGAGCGTGTGGCTGCCGAAGGGCGAGTGGATCGAGTGGCCGACGGGCAAGCACTTCACGGGGCCTGTAGGGGTGGAACGCAAGTTCTCCATTGAGCAGGTGCCGGTCTACGTGAAGGCCGGTGCGATTGTGCCGATGCAGCCTCCAATGGAGTACACGGGCGAGAAGCCGGTGGATCCGCTGATTGTGAATGTGTGGCCGCTGGAGCCGGGTGCGTCGTCGAGCTATGCCGTGTATGAGGACTCGGGCGTGGCTGAGGAGTACAAGCGCGGTGTATTCGCGCGTACACCAATCAAGGCCGAGCAGAAGGGTGACACGTTGCGCGTGGAAATTGGGCCGGTGGAAGGCGGCTACGCGGGCATGTTGAAGACGCGGAGCTACGAGTTGCGTCTGCCCGACGACTGGCCGCCAGAGGCTGTGACTGTGAATGGCACGCCCATCAACCGAGAGGCTGCTAGCCGCAGGCCTGGATGGAGCTTCCGGGGCAATACGCTGACCACGGTGGTTCCGGTGGCTGCGCAGAGCGTGGAGGCGCGTGTGGTGATTGAGGTACGGCGCGCCGCGGGATTGACGGCACGGCGTGGCGAGCTGGATGGTTTTGCGGGGGCGATGACGCGGCTGCGCGGAGCCTACGATGCGCTTTACAAGACCGGCCCGATTGCGGGGCCGAGCGATGCGCTGATCGATCCGATGCAGACCGGTGACCGGTTGAGCTACTTCCCGGAGCATGCAGTGGAGGAGATTGCACGCTTCCACACGCTGCTGCCGAAGGCGCAGGAGTCGGTCGACGCAACCGGCAAGAACTTCGACGCGAAGATCGAGGACTTTGTCGCGCACTTCAACCGCGACTGGCTGGTGCAGAATCCTGACATCGAAGGCCAGAAGAAGGTGCGCCGCGATGCCATGGCGCGTGCCAAAGCGCTGGCAGATGAGGCGCAAAAGTAGCGCGAAGCCATGCTGTTCACACGCCGTCGCGAGAGTGGGTCTCTCGCGGCGGCGTTTTCTTTGTAAGGAGATTGCGGCGCGCAAGCAGGGCCATTTAGGATGCGACGCATGAAGAAACTGCCTGTCTTTGTCGTTCTATTTGTGGCTTTGGTTGCTGCTTGCCTGCACGCGCAGCCTGGTGTTGATCCCATGGCTCCGACGCAGGGCGTAAAGTCTGCCGCGGAGATTGACCGCGAGTGGCAACAGTCGGTGACGAAGTATGATGCCGAGCGCAATCGGTTGCTCGCGATTGAAGAGAAGCAGGAGAACGACGGGTCGTATCGCGCAGACTGGGCCACGCTCGAGAAGTATCAGCAGCCGCAGTGGTATAAGGACGCGAAGTTCGGCATTTTTATCCACTGGGGCGTGTACGCAGTGCCTGCGGCGGAGAACGAGTGGTATCCGCGTAACATGTACAAGCCTGCAGAGGGCGCATACAAAAACTTCCGCGAGCACTTTGCAAATGGCGACGAGTCGAAGGGCTACAAGGACCTGATTCCGCTGTTCCGCGCGGAGCACTTTGATGCAGCGGCGTGGGCGAAGCTGTTCAAGCAGTCCGGTGCGCAGTATGTGATTCCAGTGGCCGAGCATCACGACGGATTTTCGATGTATGACTCGGGGCTGAGCGACTGGACGGTGGTGAAGATGGGGCCCAAGCGCGACACGCTGGCGGAGCTGTCGACGGCGATTCGCGCGCAGGGATTGCACTTCGGGCTCAGTTCGCATCGCGTGGAGCACAACTTCTTTTACGACGGCGGGCGCACGATCCGCTCGGATGTGAACGATCCGAAGAACGCGTCGCTGTACGGTCCGGCGCACGAGTGGTTCGAGGCCAAGGGCGACAATCACGATCTCTCGAACGACTGGACATGGGTGAGCGATGCGTGGACGCGCGACTGGCTGGCGCGCGATACGGAGCTGGTTGAGAAGTACAAGCCCGAGGTGGTGTATTTCGACTGGTGGATCGGGCAGCCAAATGTTCGCCGCGCTGTGACGCAGTTTGCAGCGTTCTATTACAACTATGCGGCGGCGCATGGCTACACAGGCGTGATCGATTTCAAGGACTACGCGATGGACTGGAAGGCAGGCGTGCGTGACTTCGAGCGCGGCCAGCAGGACCACATCGTTGCCGATCACTGGCAGACAGACACGTCGATCTCAAATGCCAGTTGGGGTTACATCGAGCACGATACCTTCAAGTCGCCGCAGTTCCTGGTAAATCAGCTTGTCGATATCGTTAGCAAGAACGGCAACCTGCTGCTGAACTTCGGGCCGCGTGCAGACGGCACGATTCCAGATGAGGTGCAGACGACGCTGCGCGCGATGGGTGCGTGGCTCAAGGTGAACGGAGAGGCCATCTACGCGACGACGCCGTGGAAGGCGTTTGGTGAAGGGCCGACGCAGGTGGCAGCAGGTGCGTTCCACGACACGGATACGAAACCCTACACGGCAGAAGATTTTCGCTTCACGGCGAAGGGCTCGACGGTGTATGCGATCGGCATGGCCTGTCCGAAGCAGCGCAAGGTGACAATACACTCGCTGGGATGGGCGCATGAAGGCGCGTCTGTGCCGATTGCGAAGGTCGAGCTGCTTGGTTCGAGCGACAAGGTCGAATGGACGCAGGGTGCGAATGTTCTGGATGTGACACTGCCTGCCGGTGCTGCGTGTGAGTATGCGTATGCGTTGCGGCTTACGCCTGCGGAGAAGTAGGAGAGGACGATGAAGATCAGCCGCCGGAGATTTGCGAAGTTTGTTGGCGCCAGCGCGGTACTACCAGCAATGTTGCGTCGCGCTGCGTTTGCTGAGGCGGCTGATCCTGCGCTCGATCCTCTGCGACCGGAGTTTCACCTGTTGCCGCCGCATAACTGGATGAACGATCCGAATGGGCCGATCTGGTGGAAGGGGAAGTATCACCTCTTCTACCAGCTGAATCCGGGCGCTGCTGTGTGGGGCGACATGCACTGGGGACACGCCGTGAGCACGGACATGATCCACTGGCGGCATCAGCCGGTTGCGCTCGCACCCACACCTGGAGGGGCCGACAGCGAGGGATGCTTCTCGGGCTCGGCTGTGGTGCACGAAGGTGTGCCGACATTCATCTACACGGGCGTGCAGAATGCGCCGCCCGCGCAGGCGACGATTCGCGACGGTAACGACAAACTGCGCGAGACGCAGATGATCGCCACGGCGGAGGACGACGACCTGCTGCACTGGAAGAAGCGCGAGCAGCCGGTGATCGCCGTGCCGCCTGCTGGCGTGAGGGTGAGTGGATTTCGCGACCCATGCCCGTGGCGCGAGGATGACGGCTGGTATCTGGGCATAGGCTCGGGCGAGCGGGGCAAGGGCGGCTGCGTGTTGCTCTATCGCTCGCAGGATCTGCGCTCGTGGGAGTATCTGCACAAGCTTGCAGAGGGCAAGCCGAATGGCAAGCAGGCGGAGAATCCATGCGACTCTGGCGAGATGTGGGAGTGCCCGGACTTCTTCGCACTGGGCAAGAGGCACTGCCTGTTTTACTCCACTGAAGGCAAGGTGACGTGGACGACGGGCCGCTACGACGAGCGCGCGCATCACTACACGCCAGATCACGAAGGCGTGCTGGACCACGGCGCCTATTACGCACCGAAGAGCTTTCAGGCGCCGGATGGGCGGCGCATCCTGTGGGGCTGGATCCAGGAGAAGCGGCCGGAGGCGGAGTTTGCTGCGGCGGGCTGGTCTGGCGCGATGTCGGTGCCGCGCGTGTTGGAAGTGGACACGGCAGGCAAGTTGATGATGATGCCTGCAGCTGAGGTGGAGTCGCTGCGCGGGGCACGAGTGGCATCGATCCAGAAGCAGCCCGGGACATGGCGGTGGCCGCTGGATGCGCTGCGTTGTGAGATGAGCCTGCGTGCGGAGGCCCCCGCGACAGTGCGACTGCGTACGCGCGGCACAGTGGTGTGGGAGTTGCATCTGGACCCGGCGACTGGCGAGATAAAGTGCGGCGAGCAGAGCTTTACCGCAGACACACCGGCGCGCTCGCTGCCTACGCGGATGTTTCTCGATGGATCAGTGATCGAGACATTCTTCGGCACGAGCGACGTGCTGACAAGCCGCGTGTACACGGTAGCGCCGGGCGAGACCGAACTCGAGGTAGAGATGGGAGCCGATGCCGTGGAGCCAGCTGTGTGGACTCTCGCCGCGATGTCGCCGGACCGGCTTACGCACTGAACGTAGCGTTGGTGCATGTACCATCGATGCATGGCGCTGGTTGAAGTTGCTGCGGTGTCGAAGAGTTATCCGAGACGCACAGGGTTGCGTACGGAATTGCAGTCGGTAGTGCGTGATATCTCGTTCAGTATTGAAGCGGGCGAGACGCTGGGGCTGGTGGGCGAGTCGGGCTCAGGCAAATCGACGGTGGCACGCATGATCCTGGGGCTGGTGCAGCCGACGGCTGGTGTGGTGCGCGTGGAGGGTGTCGACCTGGCGCGGGCATCGTGTGCGGAGATGCGCAAGCTGCGGCGGCAGATGCAGCCAGTGTTTCAGGACCCGTTTGCCGCGCTGAATCCACGCATGAAGGTCTTCGACATCGTGACAGAGCCGTGGCGTATTCACAGCGAAGATGCGCAGAGTCCACGTGGTGCTGCGGCGCTGCACTCTGCTGCGGTGGATCTTTTGCACAGCGTTGGGCTCGACGAGAAGGCGCTGGACCGCTATCCGCACGAGTTCTCAGGCGGACAGCGGCAACGCATCAACATTGCTCGTGCGCTGGCGCTACGGCCGCGGCTGTTGATTCTTGATGAACCGGTGAGTGCGCTGGATGTGAGCGTCGGTGCGCAGATTGCGAACCTGCTACGCGACCTGCAGCGCGTGCATGGGCTGACGTATCTGTTTATCTCGCACTCGATGCCGCTTGTACGCTATCTGAGCACGCGCATTGCCGTGATGGAACGCGGGCGGCTGGTGGAGCTTGGTGAGGCGGAAGCTCTGTGTGCTGAACCGCGCGAAGAGTACACACGCAAGCTGCTCAAGGCCACGCCGGAACTGCTGGCTGGCGTGGCCTGAGCGAGGCGCTACTGCTTCGGTTGCGGTAAGGACTCTGCGGGTTTTGCTGTAGGTTCCGTGGGCTTAGCTGCAGGTGCAGTGGCAGGAGCGTTGGTGGGTTGGCCGGGACGCACGGGCATTGCACCCATCGGCGGACGCGCAGGTGCCTGTGGCATGTCGGTAACGTCGACAAGTTGAATATCGAAGATGAGGTCAGCCTTTGGCGGGATGCCGGGATGCGCGGCGTCCGGGCCAGGGCGGCCTTTTGCGCCATAGGCAAGCTGCCACGGAATGAACAAGCGGCGTTTGCCACCGATTTTCATACCGGTAAATCCCTGATCGAAGCCCGGGATCACGCGGCCGAAGCCCTGCGGGAAGAGCAGCGGTTCAGGCTCGCTCAGCGTCGGCTTGCCTTGTTCATCGAGCACAGGCTTGCCATCCTTGTCCTTGAGCGGCTGGCGATGATCGTCGGACGAGTCGAACTTGTGTCCGTCAGCGGCAAGATAGCCGGAGTAGAGGACGTGGTAGATCTTGTTGGGTTCGGCCTCGGCGCCGGTGCCGAGCTTGATGTCCTGATAGCGTAGCGAGAAGGCGGTCTTCATGATGCCGCGCACGGGCGGGATGCCCTTGGGGAGTGTAGAGCTTGCGGTTGTTGCCGCAGGTTTCGCAGCGGGCTTTGCCGCGGAGGCGGGCTTTGGTGCAGTTTGCGCTCCGGCAAGCGCAGCGGCTGCGAACAGGACCAGTGCCGGGTGAATGAGCTTCATTAAGAAAAGGCTCCTCTCAAATTCACCTGAGAGTGTACCAAAGCGGCTTGAATATGCATGCGGCGCGAGTTTGCGGGACTTTATGCATCTTTATGACCTGCAACCGTAAACTGGATTATGCCTTCCGCAGTTTCTGCACTCTTCCATGTACTCTGGCTTCCTGTTGCATCCTTCCTGGCAGGAGTTCTCAATACGATTGCTGGTGGCGGATCGTTTCTTTCGCTGCCTGCGCTGATTGCGAGCACGTCGGCCATTGGCGTGGGCGCTGTGACAGCGCAGGCTACGAACACGGTGGCGCTGTGGCCGGGGCAGTTGACCTCGCTCATTGCGTACCGGCAGCTTCTTCGCAAGTACGGCTGGGGATTACTGC
>DATMUN010000553.1:0-4274 GCA_035563895.1 Occallatibacter sp.
GGCCACCAGCACATCTCCATGGCCAAGCGCAACAACGTCTGGATGGCGCTCGAGTGCGCACGCATCGCACGCGACATCCTCGGCGCAAATGGCATCACCGAGGACTACCCCGTCATGCGCCACATGATGAATCTCGAATCCGTGAAGACCTACGAAGGCACGCACGACATCCACGCGCTCATCCTCGGCCAGCATCTCACCGGAATCGCCGCGTATTAGCCGCCACGCACAAACGCACACGCCCTCGTGCCACTCTATGGTGACGTTCGCAGACTGCGCGGCGTGCTGTGGTTAGCTAGCCCTGGTGCTCTTGGTAGTGGTGTTCTTCGTGGTGCTGCTCAGGCTGCGCAGCCTCGGCGGGCGCCGCGACTGGCTCCGGGCTCGACACGAACGGCGCCAGGCTCTCCAGCAGCTTATCCAGCAGCTCGCCCCGGTTCAACAGCCTTTCGATCTCCATGCGAACTTCCGCACGCTCATTGGTTGCCTGCTCGAATGCGCTATCGTAGCCGTTCAATGACATATGATTGGTTTCCTCGCAGCGATCCTAACATGTACTTAGTGATTATCTACAAATAACTTAGCCAATTCTGTGCAAATCAAGGCCGATATCCGCTCGGCTCCGCCCGCTCAGAACCCGCTCTAATCCTGATGATTTCGCATCTCTTCCCTTCGCCTCGACCCAGCATTTCCCCTAAGTAATAAGTACCGATAGCCCTATAAGTAACTTCGCATTACGCGTGAAAGTAAGTTACCCACAACGCCGTTCCTCGACCTCATCCGCGTAAAGCCTCAGTAATCCTTTGGTTTCGTTCGTCTTGACCCCTCCTCCGGTGCCACGCTACGATGAGCCCACGTTCGGCCGTAAACCACCGCCCTGCGCCAGGGGTAAGTTACCGTCGCAGCGCGTCGTCTCATTCGCTGTGCCTCCGTTAAGCGCTCTCGGCCTTGCGTACGCTTCCTTAATATGGATTCCTTATTCCACCGCCTGACCGTTATCGCCGCCTTCCTCCTCCTCATCGCGGTGGTCATCACCAATGCGGTCCTCACGCGCCACCAGCTCTATCTCCAGATCGAAGACCACCTCTGGTCCCTCCATTCGCGCGATGTCCAGATCGCCATCGAGGAGACCCAGACCCTCCTCGTCGGCGCGGAAACCGGTCAGCGCGGCTACCTTTACACGGGCGACGAAAAATACCTCACCCCCTACAACGACGCCATCGCCCGCGTCGAGCAGCACATCGACCGACTTCGCCGCCTCACCGCCGACGATCTAGTCCAGCAGCATCACATCGCCGTACTCAGCGAGCTCACCACGCTCAAGCTGCAGGAGATGGCCAACACGCTCGCCATGCACCGCGCCGGGCGCGCCGCAGACGCCCGTTCTCTCATGCTCTCCGACCGCGGCCTGCTCATCATGAACGACCTCCGCGCCGAGATCAACCGCATGCGCAACGACGAAGACGCCACCGAAAAGCAGCGTGACGCCAACTATCGCAGCAGCGTGCTGCGCACCATCATCAGCCTCTACTCGGCTTCCATCATCTCCGTGCTCGGCCTCGCGCTGCTCTCCTACTACATCCTCCACGAGCGCCGCCTGCGCGACCGCCACGCCAGCCAGATCCGCGATCGCGAAGAGCAGTTCCGCGTCACCCTCACCAGCATCGGCGATGCCGTCATCTCCACCGACGGCCGCGGCCGCGTCACCTTCATCAACCCCATCGCCGTGCAGCTTACCGGCATCCCCGAGTCAGACGCCCAGGGCCAGCACATCTCCGACGTCTTCCCCATCGTCAACGAAAGCACCGGCGAGCCCATCGACAACCCCGTCGTCCACGTCATGCGCAGCAACGGCACCGCCACACTCGGCGGCAACTCCGCACTGCGCCACCGCTCCGGACGCCTCATTCCCATTGAGGACTCCGCCGCACCCATCCGCAACGACCGCGGTACCACCGTCGGCGTCGTCCTCGTCTTCCACGACGTCACCATCGACCGCGCCGCGCAAGAGGTCCTCCGCAAGACCGAAAAACTCTCGGCCGCCGCGCGCCTCTCCGCCACCGTCGCGCACGAGATCAACAACCCCCTCGAGGCCGTCACCAACCTGCTCTTCCTCGCCAACAACGCGCCAGACGTGCCCGAGCCCGTCCGCCAGCACCTCACCCTCGCCGAGCAGGAACTCGAGCGCGTCGCTCACATTACGCGCCAAACCCTCGGCTTCTATCGCGACTCCAACCAATCCGAAGCCGTCGATCTCGCCACCATCGCCGAAGCCGTCCTCAATCTCTACCGCAATAAAATCCTCTCCAAACGCCTCCAGATCGAGCGCGCCCTCGGCCCCTGCCCCGCCGTCTGGGGCAACCCCGGCGAACTCCGCCAGGTCGTCTCCAACCTGCTCTCCAACGCCATTGACGCCGCACCCACCGAGGGCCAGATTCTGCTGCGCACCGCCACCGTCTCCACTCCTGAGGGCACACGCGCCGAGTTCGCTGTCGAGGACAACGGCCCCGGCATCGACCCTGCCAACCGCAAAGCCATCTTCGACGCCTTCTTCACAACTAAAAAAGATGTCGGCACCGGCCTCGGCCTGTGGGTCTCGCAAGAGATCGTCGCCCGCCACCACGGCACCCTCGAACTCCGCGATCACAGCACCCTCTCCGGCGCCTGCTTCGCCGTCTCCCTCCCCGCCCACCAACCGCAAAGCTAGATCCAATGCTTTTTACACTGCACCCCGAGCACGAAAATGGGTGCCCCGGGTCCGTGTTTTCGGACCCGGGAAAGCGAGCCCGCCCCCTTGTCGGTTTTCGCAGACGCACCGACTCGACGCAGTGCCGTTGTACCCTTATCCCCATGACCCGCAGCACGCTCGCCGTCGTCTTCGCCGCCCTCGCCGCGCCCATCCTCGCCGCCCAGCAGCCCGCGCAGCCCATCGTCCTCCACGCCGCGCGCCTGCTTGACGCCTCCGCCGCTCGAGTCATCTCCCCCGGCGAAGTTTTAGTCCAGGGCGACCGCATCCGCGCCGTCGGCCCGCACGTCGACCACCCCGCAAACGCGCGCATCATCGATCTCGGCGACGCCACACTCATGCCCGGCCTCATCGACGCGCACGTGCATCTCTTCCTGCATCCCGGCGCTGAAGACCTCCAGACCGTCGAAGAGTCCGTCCCCTGGCGCGTCATCCTCGCCGAGCAGGCCGCGCGTGACGACCTCTACGCGGGCTACACCGCCGAGCGCGACATGGGCACCGAAGGCGCAGGCTCTGCCGACTCCGCCATCCGCGACGCCATCAACCAGGGCCTCATCCCCGGCCCCCGCCTCCGCGTCTCCGGCAACGCCATCGACATCCTCGGCGGCCACGAGGACGCCAACCGGTACAACCCCGCGCAGCATGTGCTCTCCAACGCCGACTACGCCAACACTGCCGATGAGCTCGTCGCCGTCCTGCGCGAGCAGCACAAGCAAGGCTCTGACTTCGCCAAGATCTACGAGACTGGCAAAGACCGCGTCGTCGGCAACACCGTCGAGTCGCCTTACCAGTACACCGCCGCGCAGCTAACGGCTGCCGTTGAAGAAGCCCGCCGCCTCGGCACCACCATCGGCGTCCACGCCATGGACGAGCCCGGCACCCTCTACGCCGCGCAGGCCGGCGTCGCCTCCATCGACCACGCCACCGTACTCTCCGACGAAACCATGCGCCTCATGCGCGAAAAGCACATCTACGCCGTCCCCACCTTCACCATCTTTGAGTACTTCGCAGAACATCGCGAGTCGCAAGATCAAGCCGCAGCTGAAGCCGAAATGCTCAGCGTCAAAGTTCGCGAGTTCAAACGCCAACTCGCCGCCGGCATCCCCTTCGCCGTCGGGTCAGACGTAGGTCCCTTCCCCCACGGCACCCAGGCACGCGAGCTTACTCTCATGGTCAAGTACGGCATGGCCCCCGCCGCTGCCCTGCAATCCGACCTCATCAACGGGGCCAAGCTCCTCGGCTGGTCCAACGAAATCGGCCAGCTCGCCCCCAACTTCTACGCCGACATCATCGCCATCCCCGGCAACCCCCTCGACGACATCTCCACCTGCGAACACGTAAAGTTCGTAATGAAAAACGGCCAAATCATCCGGCAGTAGGTTATTTTGGTGCGGCAATCGAATGCGCCGCGCGCCGCGCCATCACCTTTGCCAACGCCTCATGCCACCGTTTCGGCTTCGTTTCCGTCAACGAGTCCTCCACGGCCTTGCGATAGCCGCCAAGGTAGATCGAATACAGGATCGCCAGCGAA
>DATMUN010000554.1:0-3041 GCA_035563895.1 Occallatibacter sp.
CGACCGACGTCGAGAACCTGGTGCTGAACCTGCAAGACAAAGAGAAATGCTATCAGGCGGCGAAGGACGCGGATGTCGTTTTCCAACTCGCCGCAGATATGGGCGGCATGGGGTTCATCGAGAACAACAAGGCGCTGTGCATGCTGAGTGTGCTGATCAACACGCACATGCTGGTGGCGGCGCGCGAGGCGGGTGTGGGGCGGTTCTTCTACTCGTCGTCGGCGTGCGTGTACAACGGCGACAAGCAGAGGGATGAGCATGTGACGCCGCTGAAGGAAGAAGACGCTTATCCTGCGCTGCCTGAGGACGGGTATGGGTGGGAGAAGCTTTTCAGCGAACGGATGTGCCGGCACTTTGAAGAGGACTTTGGGCTGGAGTGCCGCGTGGCGCGGTTCCACAACGTGTATGGACCGAACGGCACGTGGGCGGGCGGACGCGAGAAGGCGCCGGCGGCGATATGCCGCAAGGTGCTGGAGGCGAAGCACTCGGGCAAGCACGAGATCGAGATATGGGGCGATGGGCACCAGACGCGGAGCTTCATGTATATCGACGACTGCCTGAAGGGCGTGCGCGCGATTACGGAGAGCGATATTCGCGAGCCGATCAACCTGGGCTCGAGCGAGCTTGTGACGATCAATGGGCTTGTGGACATTGTGGAAGAGATTGCGGGATTGAAGCTGAAGCGCAACTACAACCTGACGGCGCCGAAGGGTGTGAACGGACGCAACAGCGACAACACGAAGATTCGCGCATACCTGGGGTGGGAGCCGTCGATTCCGCTGCGCGAGGGAATGCGCAAGACGTATGCATGGATTGAAGAGCAGATGCTGACCGGAGGCAAGCAGTAGCGAGCCATGACGCAGATGAGCGCAACACAACCGGACAACACGCGGATGATTCTGGGCATCCAGTTTCATGCGGGCGACGTGGAGGAAGCGATCGAACGCATGAAGGGCGGCGGCCTGCTGGTGGTTCCTGCTGCGCCGGCGCTGAAGGAGATGGCGACGAATGCGTCATATCGCGCGGCGCTGCTGGATGCGGACGTGGCGATTACGGACTCGGCGTTCATGGTGATGGTGTGGAACGTAATCGAGCGCGATCATCTGCCGCGAGTGTCTGGCTTGAAGTATCTGCGTGCGCTGCTGGATAAGGAAGACGCGCGCAGGCCGGGGAATGTGTTGTGGGTGATGGCGGGCGAGGCAAGCGCGCGGAAGAATCTGGAGTGGCTTGCGGCGGATGGTATCACCGTGCCGGAGGAGTGTGTGTATCTGGCTCCGATGTACGGCGATCCGATTGAAGACGCGGCGCTGGTGGAGCGTCTGCAGCGTCTGCGGCCGCAGCATGTGGTGATCACGGTGGGTGGTGGAACGCAGGAGCGGCTGGGCGCTTATTTGAAACACGCGTTAAATTACAGGCCGTCGCTGCACTGCATTGGAGCGGCGATCGCGTTTCTGAGTGGAGACCAGGTGCGCATACCGATGTGGGCGGACAAGCTGTATCTGGGCTGGTTTCTGCGATGTCTTTCGTCGCCGCGGCGCTATGTACCTAGGTACCTAACTGCGCCACAACTTTTGCCATTGCTTTGGCGTTATCGCCGTAATTTGCCTGTAGAGTCGTAGACAGTGGCGAGTTTTTTCCTGCTTGTACGTATTCATTGCGCGCAGAGGCGCACTTCCTGGATCTGCTTAGAAGGATAGAGATTGATGAGAGAAGCCGGCATGGAATCTGTGACGATTGCGGTCGTTGGTTCGGGTTATGTGGGCCTGGTGGCAGCGGCGTGCTTTGCTGAGATCGGCCATCGCGTGATCTGCGTGGACAACGATGAGAGCAAGGTGAAGACGCTGCGCGAAGGCGGAGTGCCGATCCACGAGGAGTATCTGCCGGAGCTGCTGGCACGGCATCGCGGCGACCGGCTGGAGTTTACGACAGACCTGCGCGCGGCGGCGCAGGCGGCGCAGGCGATCTTTATTGCAGTGGGAACGCCGCAGAGCCGGACGGGCTCGGCGGACCTGTCGTTTGTGGACGCGGTGGCGAGCGAGATTGCACGCGCGATCGACTCGTACAAGGTGATCGTGGAGAAGAGCACGGTGCCGGTGTACACGAACGAGTGGATTCGTCGCGTGATCGAGCGGAACGGCGTGCCGACGGAGATGTTCGATGTGACGTCGAACCCGGAGTTTCTGCGCGAGGGCACGGCGGTGGTGGACTTTCTGCACCCGGACCGCATCGTGGTGGGCGCGGCTACGGAGCGGGCGTCGCACCTGCTGAAGAGCCTGTACGCGCCGCTGACTTCGGGCGAGTATTACAAGTCAACGCAGGCGGTGCCGGGGCCGTGCAGCGAGAAGATGCCGCCGCCGTTGCTGGCGACCTCGACGAAGGCTGCGGAGATTATCAAGCACGCGTCGAATGCGTTTCTGGCGACGAAGATTTCGTTCATCAATGTGGTGGCGAATATTTGCGAAGCGGCGGGCGCGGACGTGGAAGAGGTGGCGCGGGGGATCGGCATGGACTCGCGCATCGGGCCGAAGTTTCTGCGCGCGGGCGTGGGCTACGGCGGCTCGTGCTTCCCGAAGGACGTGGCCGCGTTCCGGCATGTGGCGGAGACGGTGGGCGTGGACTTCGGCTTGTTGCGCGAGGTGGAGAAGATCAACGAAGAGCAGAAGCTGCGCTTCTTCCAGAAGATTCGCTCGGCGCTGTGGACATTCCGCGCGAAGAAGATCGGCGTGCTGGGACTGGCGTTCAAGGGCGGCACGGACGATGTGCGCGAATCTCCCGCGCTGGACGTGGTGAAGCGGCTGCTGCATGAGGGCTGCATTGTGACGGCGTTCGATCCGGCGGCGACGGAGCGGTCGAAGGAGTTTCTGCCGCCGAGCGCGGAGATGCGCTATGCGGACGATCCGTATGCGGCGGCGCAGGACGCGGACGCGCTGCTGATCCTGAACGACTGGCAGGAGTTTGGCGAGCTGGACCTGGCGAAGCTGCACTACACGCTGCGGTATCCGATTGTGATTGACGGGCGGAATCTGTATGCCCCGGCGCAG
>DATMUN010000555.1:0-4972 GCA_035563895.1 Occallatibacter sp.
CCCGTCCATGCCGCTGCTTGCAGAGCCGGACTCCGCTGCCAAGCCCGCGCCCGACACCCTCATCCTCTCCAACGGAGACACCCTCCACGGGAAGTTCGTCCGCGCCATCGATGGCAAAGTCATCTTCCACTCCGACGTCCTCGGCGACATCTCGCTCGCCTGGGGCCAGATAAAAGAGATGCACGCCGCCGGCGCCTTTGTCGCCATCGACAAGAACACCATCCTCAGCCGCAAGGCCAGCGGCGCGCAGCCATCGGGAGCCATCGATGTCGCGGACAACGCTGTCCGTCTTGAAGTAGCAGGCCCGCCTGCCCCCGCGACCATCCCCACAAAAGACGCGCGCTTCATCCTCGATCTCCCCACCTTCGAGCACGACGTACGCCGCCAACCCGGCCTGCTCAGCGGCTGGCAGGGTGCGGCCGTTGCAGGAGCTACCCTGGTCACGGCCACGCAGCACCAGTACACCTTCTCCGGCGGCGTCAACCTCGTTCGCGCCACCCCTACCGTCGACTGGCTCAGCCCCCGCGACCGCACCTCGCTCGGCTTCACCGGCTCCTTCGGCAAAATCACCCAGCCCGCCTACACTGACACAACCGGCACCTTCGTCCCCGCCGTCACCACCAAGTCCGCCATCTATCACGCCGGCGTCGAACGCGACGAATACATCTCGCCCCGCATCTACGCGCTCGGCGAGGCCACCTTCGACCACAACTACAGCCAGGACCTCGACCTGCAGCAGATCTACGGCGGCGGCTTCGGCTGGACCGTGCTCAAGACGCCTCGTCAGGAAGCCGACCTGAAGGGCACCGCGCAATACGAGAAGCAGAGCTTCATCTCCAGCTCAACCGGCAATCAGAACCTCATCGGTTCCACCTTCGGTGCGAGCTATGTGCTCCACATCCCTCTGCTTATCTTCTCGCAAAGCCTCGCCTACCTGCCCGCATGGAATAACACCCATGCCTACTCGCTCTCTGAAACCAACTCGGTAGCATTCCCGACTTACAAGAACTTAGGCTTCACTCTCGGCACGCTGGACTCCTACCTCAACGACCCGCCTGCCTCTGAACCGCCCACCAAGCGCAATTCGTTCCAGTTCACCATGGGCCTCAGCTACGCCATACGGCCGCGCCCGTAGCCGCACGGCGCTAAAAACACCTAAATCGTTCGTAACCATCAGGAAACAGAACTGCCGTTGCGTGTCTTGAATGACGACACTCCGGCCCTCAAAATGCGATGGTTACCGTACCTTTGTGGCTACTCCGTAACCATGTTAAAGATTACTCATTAATCAATGGTCATCGACCCGTCGTTTTGCTGCATCTCTGGAGCATAATGAGGAGAAATCGGGCGTATCCGAGCATAGCTCTCGTACGCGGCCCTCCCTTCCCGCCACAGCGGTCAGGATCATGGTTCCTCATTCCTGACGTATTCAGCCTGAAGGTACTGGACTCTCGTACTCGATCTTCGTTACGGCTGCGTCTCATCCGGAGAGAGTTCGGTTAACTGCACTGCCACCGGGCACAGCAAGCACGCTCCAGAACCCGCAAATAACGTGCGCAGACAGGGACGTTCATCCTGCTGACGACACACGAACACGATGCTTTACACAGAGACGGCTCGGTTCGAATGAAACATGCATCGCTTTCTTTACCCGATCTGCAAGAGTCAGAGTTAGTCTTCGCCAGTTACAGGCTTAGACTCGATGGAACGTTGCTCAGGGAAGGTCAGCAAGTTCACCTTCCCCCAAAAGAGTTAGCTGCACTTCGCTTTCTCCTCGAGCACGCGGGCCAGATTGTCACCCCCCAGCAGCTCAAAAGCGCGCTCTGGGGCGACGTACATGTCACCGCCGACAGCGTGCCTCGCTGCGTCTCGTCACTGCGCACCGCGCTACAGCCGGACGAGTGCATCCAGACGGTCTACAAGAAGGGCTACCGTCTCACCGCCGACGTTCAGCAGCAGCCGGTAGGCGAGCGCGACGCTGCGCTCCGGCTTGCCGTGCTGCCCTTCGCCGGCGGCCTCATGGTGCCCGAGCACCTCGGCGCCGCGGTCGCTGAGGAGACCCTTGTCCGTCTCTGCCGCAGCGGCGAAAGCAAGCCCGCGCCCTTCACAGTCCTGGCGCGCGACTCCGTCTTCACCCTTGCGCGTCAGGGTCTCGGAGCCGCCCAGATCGGCCGCACGTTGCACGCCGACCTCGTGCTCACCGGCACCCTCCGCGCCCAGATGGCCGACTACCGCCTCCGCGCCGAGATCATCCGCGTCCGTGACGAAGCCCAGCTCTGGGTTGAAGACTTCCAGGCCCCGCGTGGCGACTGCGCCGCCCTCGAGCAAGCCCTCGCCGAGCGCCTAGCCTTCCGTCTCGGCATCGTCTTCCAGCCCGAGCACACCACCGTCAATATCGAAGCCGCGTCCGATCCCGCCGGCAACTCCGCGCGCCTCGAGGCATGGACACGCTTCCAGCGCGGACACCAGGATCTCTACAGCACCGCCTCGCTCCGCCTACACGATGGTCTGCAGAACCTGCTTCGTGCCACCGAGCTTGACCCCTCGCTCATCCAGGCGCAGATCGACCTCATCCACCTCTGCCTGAAAGAGTCCTCCTTCGGCTTCCTCTCTCCGGCCGGTGCCGCCGAGCAGGTCCGTCGTGCGGCGCGATCCATTCCCCGTGGAAACCCAGCCTCCGTCGGCATTCTGCCCGCTCTCGGCTGGCTCCGCTTCCACATGGACCGCAATCTACCCGGCGCTCTGCGCGCCTTCGACGAGAGCTCGCACCTCCCGCACGATCCATGGGTCACTCGCTGGCGCGTAGCCTTCGCGCACAGCCGTGGCCGCTTCGCGCAGGCAGCACAGATCATCGAGTCTGCCCTGCAGCACGACCCCTTCTCCCCGTGGCTGCACGCCACGCTCGCCTGGAGCTGGCATCTCGCGCGTCAGCCGCAACGCAGCCACGCTCAAATCGAGCGCACGCTCTCGCTCTTCGATCCTGATGAGGTCCTCGGCATCTTCGGCGTAATCATCCTCGCCTACAACGGACGCGCCGAGCAGGCCGTCACTCTCGCCGAGCGCATCACCCGCACCTCGCCCAACTGCGACCTCATCGCCGCAGCCCACGCCTACGCCCTCGCCTGCGCTGGTCGCACCCATGAGGCAACCGCCATCATGGAGCGCCAGCAGTGGCTCACCCACGAGCGCTACGTCTCCACCGCCTTCGCTCCCGCCGTCTATCTGCAACTCGGTGATCCCGAGGCGGCCATCAACGATCTCCGTGCCGCCGAGCATGCATGTTGCCCCTGGTTCTTCCAGATGCTCGCCGACCCGCGCCTCGATCCCCTCCGTCAGAACCCCGAGTTCCTGCGCATGCAAGCTTCGCTCGCTACAATGGAAGCCTCCGTTCCTTCCGAGCCGCACCTTCCCAGAGAGAGTGGGGCTGAAAAATTGATCGAAGTAAACCGATAAACCTAGCCAAAACCGGCCCCGCGCCTGTACAGTTTTCCCGGGCCGGTTTTGCTGCGTTTGCGCGCTGCGCACGTGTCACCACCGGGCCCGAGAGGATTCCCGAGATGACGTTTCGTCGCGCCTTCGCTTCTTCGCTCCTTCTGTCAGTAGCTGCGCTCCTCGCTCCCGCGCAACAGCCTGCCTACCTCGATCCCAAGCTCCCCGCCGCCGAGCGCGCGCATGACATCGTCAGCCGCATGACCCTCGACGAGAAGGCAGCCCAGCTCGAGGACTACGCCACCGCCATTCCCCGCCTAGGCATCCCCGACTACCAGACCTGGAACGAAGCACTCCACGGCGTAGCCCGCGCCGGATACGCCACCGTCTTCCCGCAGGCCATTGGTATGGCCGCCACCTGGGACACCTCGATCGTCCACACCATGGGCACCGTCGTCTCCGATGAAGCGCGCGCCAAGTACAACCAGGCCCAGCGCGAGGGCAACCGCCGCATCTTCTTCGGCCTCACCTTCTGGTCGCCCAACATCAACATCTTCCGCGACCCCCGCTGGGGCCGCGGCCAGGAAACCTACGGCGAAGACCCCTTCCTCACCGGCCGCATGGGCATCGCCTTCATCGGCGGCGTGCAGGGCGCTGACCTCAACCACCTCCGCGCCGTCGCCACCAGCAAGCACTTCGCCGTCCACTCCGGCCCCGAGTCGCTCCGCCACGGCTTCAACGTCGACCCCACTCCGCGCGACCTCGAAGAGACCTACCTGCCCGCCTTCCGCGCCACCGTTACTGAGGGCAAGGTGCAGTCCGTCATGTGCGCCTACAACTCCATCGACGAGTTCCCCGCCTGCACCAACAAAATGCTCCTGCAAGAGCACCTCCGCCAGGCCTGGGGCTTCAAGGGCTTCGTCGTCTCCGACTGCGGCGCCATCGTCGATGTCTACAACGGCCACAAGAAGACCACCGACATCGAGCACGCCGCCGCCATGAGCCTCCAGGCCGGCACCGACCTCTCCTGCAGCATATGGTCTTCCGGCTTCAACACCCTCGCCAAAGCCGTCCGCGACGGCCTCGTCTCTGAAGCCGAAGTCACCGCCGCCGCCGAGCGCCTCTACACCGCGCGCTTCCAGCTCGGCCTCTTCGATCCTCAGGGCTCCAACCCGCTCGACTCCATCGGCTTCTCTGAGGCTGGCTCGCCCGTTAACCGCCTCAAGTCCCTCAAGGCCGCGGAAGAGAGCATCGTGCTGCTCAAGAACGACGGCGCGCTCCCGCTCAAAGGCACCGCGCACAAGATCGCCGTCATCGGCCCCACCGCCGACCTGCTGCCCTCCATCCTCGGCAACTACGTCGGCACGCCCGTCAACCCCGTCACTCCGCTCGATGGCGTAGCACAGCAGTTCAAGAGCACGCCCATCCTCTACGCCCAAGGCTCCACGCTAGCATCCGGCTTCGCCGTTCCCGTCCCGCGCACCGCCTTCGGCCTCGGCAAGGGACTCAAGACCGAGTTCTTCTCCGCGACCGACTGCACCGG
>DATMUN010000556.1:0-3090 GCA_035563895.1 Occallatibacter sp.
GTCGGCAGGTCCTCCGCCGTCAGCGCCCGCGTCTTCGGCACACGCATAAACGTCAGCGCAAACCCCTTGCGCACGCCGTAATCGCTCACCGGCAACACATCCGGCCGCCCCAGCCGGAAGATCAGCAGCATCTCCACCGTCCACGGCCCAATGCCGCGCACCTCGGTCAGCCGCTCCACAATCTCCGCATCCGAAAGCTTTCGGAGTTCAGCCCGCCCCGGCACCGTCCCATCCAGCGTCTTCGCCGCCAGATCGCGCATCGCGCGAATCTTGTTGCCAGAGACCCCGACACCGCGCAGTGGTTCATCCGGCACCGCCAGCAGCTGCTCCGGTGTCGGGTCGCCCTTGAAATACTCCCGTACCCGCCGGTGAATCGTCGCCGCGGCCTTGCCGTGCAGTTGTTGGTAAAGGATCGACTCCAGCAGCGAAGCAAACGGCGTCCCCGCCTGATCCATCCGCATCGTAAACGGCCCCACGCGCTCAATCAGCCGCGCCAGCTTCGCATCCTGCGCCTTCAGATGCGCAATCGCCGCCTCCGCATCAAACGGTAGCTTCCGTATCCGCCCGTCATGAATCATAGGCTGCCAGTGTACTCGGCTTCAGGCTCCCGCTCACACCCTAAGCCTCGCAGCTCACGGCCTCCAGCGGCTTTGCCGCCGCCGCACGCCGCGCCAGCAGCAGATCCACTGACTCCGACAAGGTCACCGACAACGCAGCCACCGCCATTCCTCCCAACAAATCCACCCCGTAGTGCCATTCCAGCAGCACCGTCGAGGGCAGCAGCAGCAGCGTATACGCCGCCAGCAGCACCGCCAGCACCCGCCGCCACCGCCGAATGAACCACATCGCAATCAGCGGCAGCGCAGCGTGCATGCTCGGGAACCCGATATAGTAGTCCAGCAGGTCAATCGTGCCCGACTCACCCGTCGTGCGGTGCGCATACAGGTCCTGCATCTTGTCCACCAGCGCCTGCTGCGTGCGATACACCGGCAGTGACTGCGCGTGTCCGTTCTCCGGCACCGTGCAGGTCAGGTACGGCCCCTTCACCGGAATCAGCGCAAACAGCGCCACCGCGATGGCATAGCTGATCAGCAGCGCCCGCACCATCTTTACTGCTTCGCGCCGCCCGCTCAGCAGCGCCGCAAGAATCAACGTCGCACCCACCCGTCCATACATCCCGAAGTACGAGGTCTGCAGCATCGCAAACGCCCATCCCGGCAGATGGGTCTGGCCCCAGTGCGCAATCGTCGACGTCTGAATTCCGAGAGCCTGCGTGTCGAGCTTCGCAAACACGCCGTCAAACGTGCCCGCGTACCGGATCCCCGCAATTGCGTGGTTATACGCGTACAACAACAAGATCACGCAGAACAGGTATCCGGCCGGAAAGAGCGCATCCCCAAGCGACTTTTCAAAACGCGCGCCGCGCCTGTGCATCAACTCAGCCACTGCCAGCGCATCCACCGTCAGCATTATGCCCAGGCCAGGCCCCATCATCAGCGACAGGCACATGCCTATCAGAATCCCCATCACCAGCAGCACGCGGTTTGCCCGCAGTCTCTTCAGAAATGGCCGTACCGTCTCGCTCAACGGCAGCGCGATCACATACAGCATCACGGCAATGCAGATTGCCTCCGCCGCCGTCGCCAGCCAGAACGCGCTCGCCATCCCTCCAATATCTATGCGAAAAGGCAGCCCGGAGCGCACGTACAGCGGCACCAGCCCCACCGCCGCCGCAGCCAGCAGCCCGATATCCACCCAGCTGAAGCCGAAGAACCTCTTCTGCAGGCTCTCCTCGCTCTCGCCTTTTGCCTCAATCGCGTACACGGGCAGACGGCCCATCTTCCCAAGGCTTTGATTCATCACAGTATCCGGACACTCAAAGAAGCAGGGAAATTGATCTCATGTTGGTGCAGGTCCTTCAACTATATCCATCCCGCACACTGGAATCTAATTGTTTAATCAAATGTTCTACATCTGTAGTACCCACGTCTCTTGTACCAATGCTGGCCCCTCGCACTAAAGTACCTAGCCGTCTACCCCCTCCCTCCTCTTCCAAAGCAGAGCAACAGCATCCCCCTCTCTCGCATTTAGTACCATCTCCTCAAGGCATCGCCTCAAGGAGTAGTCCCGTCATGAAGATGCGTCCCGGCACCCAGACCGGTTTCCTGCTGTGTGGCAAAGAGTGGACCGAAGGTGAAACCCTCGAGGTCCGTTCCCCCTGGGACCAGGGTCTCGTAGGCCGTGTCACCGTCGCCACCCGTGCCGACGCCCGACAGGCCGTCTCCCACGCCGTCGCCAGCCTCCGCCGCACCCGCGCCCTACCGCGCTGGAAGCGCCGCGAGATCCTCGAGGACATCGCCGCCGCGCTCATCGAGCAAAAGGAGCGTTTCGCCCAGCTCATCGTCGCAGAAGCCGGCAAGCCCATCCGTCTCGCCCGCGCCGAAGTCGACCGCACCGTCCTCACCTTCAAGACCGCGGCGGAAGAAGCCATCCGTCTCGGCGGCGAGACCATTCCGCTCGACCTCACCGAAGGCAACGAAGGCCGCTGGGGCCTCGTTCAGCGTTTCCCCGTCGGCCCCGTCCTCGGCATCACCCCGTTCAACTTCCCGCTCAACCTCGCCGCCCACAAAGCCGCGCCCGCGCTCGCCTCCGGCTGCCCCATCATCCTCAAGCCCGGCCCGCAGACGCCCCACACCGTCCTCGCCCTCGGCGAAGTCATCCTCAAAGCCGGTTGGCCCGAAGAAGCCCTCGCCGTCCTGCCCCTCTCCAATGAAGACACCGCCTGGCTCACCGAGAAAGAGGACCGCATCAAGCTCGTCTCCTTCACCGGCTCCGCCCAGGTTGGCTGGCAGATCAAGGCACACGCCGGCCGCAAGCGCGTCCAGCTCGAGCTCGGCGGCAACGCCGCCCTCATCCTCCACTCCGACTGGCCCGACATCGACGAGGCCGCCGCCCGCACCGTCCACGGCGCATTCGCTTACGCCGGCCAGTCCTGCATCTCCGTGCAGCGCGTCTTCGTCGAGCGCCGCATCTTCCAAACCTTCGTCTGGAAGGTCGTCGAGCTCGCCAACCACCTGCCCGTCGGCGACC
>DATMUN010000557.1:0-6345 GCA_035563895.1 Occallatibacter sp.
CCGAAGACGCTCTCGAAGCCGCCGTCATCGACGGTGCCGTCCAGCGCCTCCGCCCCAAGCTCTTGACCGTCACCGCCGTCATCCTCTCCCTCGCCCCCATCCTCTGGGAGACCGGCATCGGCTCCGACGTAATGAAGCCCATCGCCGCACCCATCGTCGGCGGCATGATCACCTCGACCATCCACGTCCTGATCCTGGTGCCCGTCTTCTTCCTCCTAATCAAGCGCCGCACCCTCCGCCACCCATAACTACGACCAACGTCCGCCATCCGCAGTACTACAGACAATGGTTGCCCCAGGTCTCGCCTCTGAGACCTGGGAAAGCACAAACCCAAGCCAAGCACTGTCATCCTGAGCAAAGGCCGCAAAGCGGCCGTAGTCGAAGGACCTGCGTTTGCCTTTCGCGCACCATCCCAACCACGAAAAATGGGTGCCCCGGGTCCGTGTGTTCGGACCCGGGAAAGCAAGTCGCCATCCTAGCCACCGTTGTACTGAACGACCGAAGAAAATCGACGGACCCGCTGCCGCCTTTACAGTCCCCCCCAGCCCAACCATTCCATCCACCCACGCATCCCGTCGATTCCCTATTCCCTCTCTTCCTGCCTTTCTGCGCCTTTCCCACCCCCTTCCGCGTCTAAACCTATGAGGAAGCAGAGCAGGCGGCGCAATCCAGCCGTCTGGCCCAGCCCAAACCCCGGGCAGACGGCGCTGGCGAACGTGGTTCGGCCACGCAATATTGTCCGCCAAGAATGGGGTGGATTGTGGTAATCTATTGATCTCTGTGAGGATGCGCGCCCCTTTGCCCCACATATGAGCTGCGGCTCGCGGGCTACCAGGCCGAAACCTGAAGCGCAAACATCCTGTTCCGAGCAAACATTGAACACCGCTACTTTTTTGCGGGCAACCGCAGTGCGTCTGTACGCGCTCAAAATTTCCAGCGCCGGAAATTTTTTCGAGCGCACACAAACCAGACGCCCACACCGTCGCGCGGCACGGTGAAAAATAAGATCGCGCTGGAGATGACTTTGGCCAACGAGAAGTTTGACGACGACATTCAAAACCTCATCGACGCAGGTAAAGACAAGGGCTACCTGACTTACGGCGATGTCAACGACATGATGCCCGAGGACATGAGCGCATCGGCCGACGACATGGACGAGCTGCTCACCACCATCAGTGGCCAGGGCATCGACCTGCTCGACAGCCCCAAGTTCGGCGGCGAAAAAGACTTCGAACTCGACGAGAGCGGCGAAGACGTTGAGCTCGACCTCACCCCCGGCACACTCGAAAAGACCAACGACCCCGTCCGCATGTACCTGCGCGAGATGGGCACCGTGCCGCTGCTCACCCGCGAGGGCGAAGTCGAAATCGCCAAGCGCATCGAGCGCGGCCAGCTCCGCGTGCTCAAGGCCATCTCCCGCTCACCCATCGTCATCCGCGAGATCGTCGCCCTCGGTGAAGACCTCAAGCGCGGCGTGCGCAACGTCAAGGAAGTCGTTGTCTTCGACGAAGAAGAGCTGACCGAAGACGTCGTGCAGGCGCGCGTCCGCTCCACCGTCACGCGCATCGACGCGCTCCTCAAGCACCAGAAGAAGATCGCCGCGCTCGAAGAGAAGCAGGCCGCGGCCACCAGCAAGACCAGCCAGCGCGAGCAGCGCAAGACCCGCTGGGCCATCGCCCGCGAAAAGGTGCTCGTCTCGCGCATCGTGCGTGAGATCAAGTACACCGGCCTCGAGCGCAAGCGCCTCCTCGACCGCGTTAACAAGACCGTCGACACCATGCGCACCCTCGAGCGCCAGATCCGCTCGCTCGATCAGAAGTTCGACGCCTCCAAGAGCGAGGAGCTCAAGAAGGAGTACCGCCGCCAGCAGAAGAACTGCAAGATCGACCTCGAGAAGGCCGAGGCCGACGCAGGCGTCTCCATCGCCGAGCTCAAGCGCACACAGCGCGAGATGATCCAGGGCGACATGGACGCCGAGCAGGCCAAGCGCGAGCTCATCGAAGCCAACCTGCGCCTCGTCGTGTCGATTGCGAAGAAGTACACCAACCGCGGCCTCCAGTTCCTCGACCTCATTCAGGAAGGCAACATCGGCCTCATGAAGGCCGTCGACAAGTTCGAGTATCGCCGCGGCTACAAGTTCTCCACGTACGCAACGTGGTGGATCCGTCAGGCCATCACTCGCGCCATCGCCGATCAGGCCCGCACCATCCGTATCCCGGTGCACATGATCGAGACCATCAACAAGCTCATCCGTACGTCTCGTCAATTGGTCCAGGAGCTCGGCCGCGAGCCGTCCAGCGAAGAAATTGCCCGCCGCATGGACATCCCCGTCGCCAAGGTCCGCAAGGTCCTCAAGATCGCGCAGGAGCCCATCTCGCTCGAAACGCCCATCGGCGAAGAAGAAGACTCGCACCTCGGCGACTTCATCGAAGACCGCCAGGCCGTCTCTCCCTCCGAGGCCGTCATCAGCGTCAACCTCAAGGAGTACACCTCGCAGGTCCTGCGCACGCTCACGCCGCGCGAAGAGCGCGTCATCAAGATGCGCTTCGGCCTCGAAGACGGCTCCGAGCACACGCTCGAAGAAGTGGGCCAGAGCTTCCAGGTCACCCGCGAGCGCATCCGCCAGATCGAAGCCAAGGCCCTCCGCAAGCTGCGCCACCCCAGCCGCAGCCGCAAGCTGAAGGCATTCGTAGACGGCGTCAAAGAGATGTAATCCGCACCACTCAAATCACAAAGGCCGCAGCGGAAAGGCTGCGGCCTTTTCTATGCATGAAATCCAACCACCCACGCATCCATTAAACTTGGAAAGGTATGCGCAGCCCGTGCGAGAACATGCACGCCGCGCGGAAACGGAGTCCCCTCTTGGCAGACACACTCTACGACGTAGCCATTATCGGCAGCGGCCCCGCCGGATACACAGCGGCCATCCGCGCCGGCCAGCTCGGCCTCAAGGTCGCCCTCATTGAGAAGGTCAACGTACTCGGCGGCACCTGCCTCCACGTCGGCTGCATCCCCACCAAGGCGCTCCTCTTCAACGCCGAGCTGTGGGACCACCTCAAGCACGCGGCCGACTTCGGCATCGACGGCGTCACCGCGCCCTCGCTCAACTGGCCCAACGTCCTCAAGCGTAAGAGCGCCATCACCGCCAAGCACGCCAAGGGCCTTGAGTTCCTTATGAAGAAGAACAAGGTCACCGTCGTCTCCGGCTACGGCAAACTCACCGGCCCCGCAAAGGACGGCATCCACACCGTCGAGCTCACCACCGATGACGGCACAAGGTCCGCGCTCACCGCGAAGAACGTCATCGTCGCCACCGGCTCCGAGGCCAAGACCATCTTCGGACTCAAGCCCGACGACCGCATCCTCACCAACATCGAGATCCTCTCCATCCCCGAGGTGCCCAAGTCCCTCATCGTCATCGGTGCGGGCGCGGTCGGCGTCGAGTTCGCGTCCATCTTCCGCAGCTTCGGCACTGAAGTGACCATCGTCGAATTCCTGCCCAAGATCCTCCCGCCCGAGGACGACGACATCTCCAAGGAACTCACCCGCCTCTTCAAAAAGCGCGGCATCGACGTCAACACCAGCGCCAAGGTCGAGAAGATCGAGAAGACCGAAACCGGCGTCAAAGTCGCCTGGACCGCCGCCAACGGCAAATCCGTCGAGAAGGAAGCTGAAAAAGTCCTCGTCGCCGTGGGCCGCGCACCACGCACCGAAAACGTCGGCCTCGAAGCCACCAAAGTCGAGCTCGACCGCGGCTTCATCAAGGTCAACGAAGCCCAGCAGACCGCCGAGCCCGGCGTCTACGCCATCGGCGACATCGTCGCCGGCCTGCCACAGCTCGCCCACGTCGGCGCCATGAGCGGCATCGTCGCCGTCTCTCACATCGCCGGCCGCAACTTCCGCCCGGTCCGCCGCGACCGCATCCCGGGCTGCACCTACTCCGAGCCGCAGGTTGGCTCCGCAGGCCTCACCGAAGCACAAGCAAAGGAAAAGGGCTACGAAGTCAAGATCGGCAAGTTCCCCTTCGCGGGCAACTCCAAGGCCACCATCGTCGCCAGCCACGATGGCTTCGTAAAGATCGTCGCCGACGCCAAATACGGCGAGATCCTCGGCGTGCACATCATCGGCCCGCAAGCCACCGAGCTAGTCGCAGAAGCCGTCGCCGTCATGGAGCTGGAAGGCACCGTGGACGAACTGATGTTCACCATCCACGCCCACCCCACACTCAGCGAAGCAATGCTAGACGCCTACGCCGCCGTAGAAGGCAAAGCCATCAACGCATAATTCCAGCCTGAACGCACGAATGCCCGCCTCCGCTGAGGCGGGCATTCGCTTTTCTGCTGCTAACTACAGCTCCGTCGACTGCGTCTCCGCAATCGTCTTCGCCTTCGCGATAAACTCCGCCAGTGGCGCCGAGCCCTGATCGCCCTTACCCCGCGTGCGCACGCTCACCGCGTTCGCCGCCGCTTCCTTGTCGCCGAAGACAAGAATGTACGGCGTCTTCTGATTCGCAAAGTCGCGAATCTTCGCGTTCATCTTCTCGTTGCGGTCGTCGATCTCCACGCGCAGGCCAGCAGCCTTCAGTTCGGCCTCCACCTTCTTCGCGTACTCCACATGCCGCTCGCTGATCGGAACCAGCCCGATCTGCACCGGTGCCAGCCACAGCGGAAACGCACCCGCGTAGTGCTCGATCAGCACGCCGAAGAACCGCTCCACCGAGCCGAACAGCGCGCGATGCACCATCACCGGCTGATGCCGCTCGCCGTCTTCGCCCACATACTCCAGCTCAAACCGCGCCGGCAGGTTGAAGTCGAACTGCACCGTAGAGAGCTGCCACAACCGCCCCAGCACGTCCACAAGCTTCACATCGATCTTCGGCCCGTAGAACGCCGCTTCGCCCGGAATCGTCTTGTACGGAATGCCCTTGGCCTTCAGCACGTTGTCCAGCGAGTTGATCGCCAGGTTCCAGTTTTCGTCCGAGCCCGCATAGTGCGCGCGGTCGCTCGGGTCCCACGTCGAAAGCTCTACCTTGAACTCGCTGAACCCGAAGGTCTTCAGCACTGCCTCGGCGAAGTCGATGCAAGCCGCCACTTCGCTCTCAATCTGCGACGGCATGCAGAAGATATGCGCATCGTCCTGCGTAAAGCCGCGCACGCGCAGCAGCCCGTGCATCGTGCCCGAGCGCTCGTAGCGGTACACGTTGCCAAGCTCCGCGTAGCGCACCGGCAGGTCGCGGTAGCTCTTCGGCGAGTTCTTGTAGATGAGGATGTGGAACGGACAGTTCATCGGCTTCATGCGATAGTTCGCATCGTCCAGCTCCATCGGCGTAAACATGTTCTGCGAGTAGAAGCCCTCGTGGCCGCTTGTCTGCCACAGGTTCACGCGCGCCACGTGCGGCGTGTAGACCAGCTGATAGCCGCGCCGCAGGCACTCGTCGCGCATCCAGTCTTCCATCACCTTGCGGATCATCGCGCCCTTCGGGTGCCAGAAGATCAATCCCGCGCCTGCCAGCTCCTGAATCGAGAACAGGTCCAGCTGCTTGCCCAGCACGCGGTGGTCGCGCTTCGCAGCTTCCTCCAGACGCGCAAAGTGCGCGTCCATCTCCTTCTGCGAGAAGAACGCCGTGCCGTAAATGCGCTGCAGCTGCGGATTCTTCTCATCGCCCAGCCAGTAGGCTCCGGCAACTTTCGTCACCTTCACCGCCTTCACGCGCCCCGTCGAGGGCACATGCGGACCGCGGCAAAAGTCCACAAACTTGCCGTTGCGATAGAAGCTCACCTCGGCGCCCGGCTCCGTGAACTTGGTCACGAAGTGGGTCTTCATAAAGTCGCCGTCTTTCTCAAACTCGGCCAGCGCCTGCTCGCGCGGTTCAAACTCGTGCACAAACTTCTCGTCGCGCGCCACCACCTCGGCCATCTTCTTCTCGATCGCCTCAAGGTCCTCCGGCGTAAACGGCTTCTCACGATAGAAGTCGTAGAAGAAGCCCGAGTCCGTCGCCGGTCCATGGCCCAGCTTCGTCTCCGGAAAGAGCTCCAGCACCGCCGTCGCCAGCACGTGCGCCGCCGAGTGGCGCACCACCTTCAGCGCCTCCGCATCGCTCTCGCGAATCAGCTCCAGCTTCGCATCCACGGTCAGCGGAGTAGCCAGATCCACCAGCCGCGGTCCCGCCGCGCTCTCCGCCGCATACATCGCGGCCTCGGCTGACTCGTCTTCCTCCGTCGTCGTGGCCGCAGCCGCCGTCAGCGGCGTAATCCGCGCCACCACGCTGGCCGCAGCCAGTCGGGGCGAAATCGAGTTGGCAATCTCAAAAGGCGTGGTGCCCTGCGGCACTTCTTTCACAGCGCC
>DATMUN010000558.1:0-2736 GCA_035563895.1 Occallatibacter sp.
GTATGGCTACCTGCCGGATGATTTCTCACTTGTGCGGGACACGGGAGAGACGGCGGAAGAGGTATCGTTTACGAGCACACGCGTGGCGGTGACAGCGGGAGTTGGTACGAGCACGACTCCGGGGTTTGGCACTGTTGGATCGCCGCGGGTGGGCGGGAGCTTCCGCGTGACGAACTCGACGAGAGTGAAGGCTACGTTTGGGCAGGCATTTGCGCTGCCGTCGTTTTACTCGTACGCGGAGCCGCTGGTGGGGAATCCGAATCTGCAACCGGAGCACTTGCGTGCGTGGGATGCGGGCGTGGAGCAGGCTGTGTCGCCGCATGTGAATCTATCGGCGACGTGGTATCACGATCACTACACGAACCTGATCACGTTCAGCTCGGCGGTGTTCAAGCTGGTGAATTTGAATTCGGTAGACACGCAGGGCGCGGAGTTGGGGGCGAACTTGCATGTTCGGCGCGTGGAGATGCGCGCGTGGGGATCGTATCTGGACTGGACAGTGCATGACTCAACGGAGCCTTTGCGCAATCAGCCACACGGACAGGGCGGTGTGTCGATCGACTGGAAGCCAAACGCGTGGATACTGGTTGGCGCCGATGTTACAGGGATGGGGGCGCGCTACGACTATGAGGTGCCGGTGCCGCAGATTAACAAAGCAGGCGAGTATTCAATGACGACACTGCGGGCGCAGTGGGTGGTACGCGGCGGGCTGACGGCGCATGTGCGCGTGGGCAATCTGTTCAACCAGGACTATCAGCAGTTTGTGGGATTTCCTGATCCGGGGATCCGCGTGCGCGCTGGGATCTCGTGGTCGGGACCCCAGCGCGGCGGGACGAATTGACTGCGCTGCGCGCGGAGGTGCGGCTCACGCGCCTTGCAGGTTGCACCAGCGCCAGAGCAGCGCGCGCTTGCCTGCGGAGAGGTCGCGCGTGACGGGCATGTAGATGGTCGTGTCCCAGTTCTGCGGATTGGTGAAGATCTTGATCTGGCTTGCGAACTGCGCAACGATGCCGGGGTTGCTTGGCGCGTCTGATGGGCCCCAGGGAATGACGTGGCTCATGACGGGGTAGAGCAGCGCGAAGTAGTTGAAGAAGTTCTCGTAGATGAAGGGCCAGCTGTTGATCTGCTGATCGGTGTAGCTGCGGTAGTCGTCGAAGGGCAGGATGCGAACGCAAGAGTAGCTGGTGTTGTCCCAGCAGAAGTTGGGCGGCGTGAGCGGCTGTGTTGGATCGACGAAGCGGATGATGCTGGTGCCGGGACGGAGCGCGGTGAGTGTGAGCGTGAGCTGGCCGTTGGAGTTTGCAGGTATTGTCACCTGGTCTGTGATGACCTGAATGGTGCCTGCGTTGCCGGGCGCGTTGGTGTACTGCGTGTTGGGCTGGGCTACTGCGCCCGCGATGGTGAAGTAGCGCGATGGCACGGGGACCTGCGGCTTGCTGGGATCGACGAGGGTCTTCGAGCACATCCAATGCTCGATGTTGACGGTGACGGCTTGCTGCACGGAAACTCCGCGCTGGAAGGCCTGCAGCGTGATGGTGGATGTGCCGGGCAGCGGCTGCTCGTTTGGGTTACTCCAGTCCTGGAGCACCTGCGCGTCGAAGTAGATGGCTCGATCTTCGGTTTGAATGTCGAGGCCGGGCGACTCCTGCAGAAGCGTGTTGCCGGTGTTGGTGTCGACGATGGAGAGCGAGCCGCTGGTGAGCGATGCCTTGATCTCTGACAACTGTGGATGGCTGCTTAACGAAATGGCGACCATGCCGGAGGATGTTTCGTACTGGCTCTGCGTGTTGGGCAGTGCGCCGATGGTGATGGGCGAGCCGCCGCCGTCGGGAGTGAGGACGAGGTTCAACGGGTTGGTGCCGAAGTTGAACTTTGTGTTGGTGCCGACGTTGCACTCAGGGAAGGTGCTGATGCAGTCCACGTAGAGAGTGTTCAGGTTGTCATCGAAGTTGGCGTTGGTGATGCCGAGTGTCGCGCTGGACGTGCCCGTTCCGGTGGCAGGCTGACACGGTGCGGTGGGCAGGTAGGTGAATGACTTCGATTGGATGTTGAGCTTGCGGCCGGGAGGCGCGGATAGCAGGTCGCCCGGTTGAAGCACACCGATGGTTCCGAGGGTGATGCCGATGTAGGGGTTGGGTGTGTAGTTCTTTGCCTGGAAGTTCTGGTAGAGCGTCTCTGGGGAGATTTGATAGATCGCGTTGTAGAAGACGAAGCGCATCTGGATGCCTGCGCCGTTATTGACGGCAGTGGTGAGGTCTTGCAGTGCAGGCGAGTTGATGCTGTTGTTGAAGGTGATGCCGGAGCCGTTGGGGATGGAGAGGACGAAGATGGCCGAGACCATCTGGAAGCCGATTGCGTTGGGATCGAGATTCTTACTGACGTTGATGTAGTAGGCGTAGGAGCGGGTTGAGGGTGAGGCCGAGAGAACGACTGTGCCGTCGGGCATGGTGACCTGGATGCCGTGGCTGAAGATCTGGCTGGTGATGAGCGCGTAGGGATCGTTGTCGACGATGACCGGATCTTGAAACTGCATGGGCGAAGGCGTGCCGATGAGGCTGATGGTTGCCTGGTAGAGGGGATCGTCGTCGGTGTAGACGCTGCCGCCGCTGCTGACTAGCTGGCTGACAGTGGTGTTATCGAGGCGGGTGCCGTGGTCGCCGTAGTAGTTCCAGTGCGATTGCTGGCCGTAGGGGCCGCCGTCGGAGACGTTGTTCATGAGGCCCATGAGCCAGTCGC
>DATMUN010000559.1:0-3421 GCA_035563895.1 Occallatibacter sp.
CAGCACGAGCCGGTCGTCCTCGAGCACATACACAAAGCACGAATCGCAGCGAATCATTGAACAAGCGATATCGACGATACGATTGAGGACGGTGTGCAACGAATCAGCAGATGCAACGCGGCTACCGATATCGTGAAGCAAGTCAACCGCTGACGGGAGCACGCTTAGAACAGGGGCGGATAGCTGTTTCCCGAGCAACAGCGGACTCACCGGCACGTCAGGAGAATCAACAAGGTGTACCGACGCGGTTGTGCGCTTTTCTGCAAGCAATCGCTTCGAGTGGATGGCCATCTCATTCACAAGAAATCCCATCTTCGATTGCGTCGGCGCGTAATCGGGCGTCAGTTGATAGAGCGAGAGCCCTTCTGTTGTGCTCGGCCCAATCGAGCCAATCAGCGTTGTGCGCAGCCCTTCATTGAGTGCTCCAACGTAGCCCATTCTTTCCGCCATCAGGAAGAGATGCGCCACCTGCCCCACATTCATGAAGAGAACGATATCGACGTGTCCATGGGCAAGCGCCAGGACTGCCTCTCGAAGCGGCTGCACATCTTCAGGGAGTTCCCAACGATAGACAATAAGGCGCGTAATTGCGACACTCTTCTCAGCCAATGCAGTGAGGAGTTCCGGATTTGATGCGCCGTACTCCTGCACGGCAATATTCATGCCGGTCATCGCGTCTCCAAGCTTTTCCTCGATGGAAGCAATCAATGCCCGCCAAGTGAAAGGCTCAGGAGCGACAAACGCGATCGGGATGTTGAGTTCGCGCAGTGCCGTTGAGGACTTCGGGCCGCGCGCTGCCACCTTCACGCGACGCAGCGCAGCGAGAAACTCTTCTTTGTCGTAGCGATTTGAAATGGCTGTAACCAGCGCCCGCACTCCAACGCCCGTTGTAAACACCACCATGTCAAATGCACCACGTATCAACGCGTCAGCGAATTCGTAAATCTTCTCGTTGGTCTCGAGTGGGACTTCGCGCATTGCCGGAGCAGCAAGCGGCTCACCGCCGTAGGTGCGGATCAGCTTGGCCAGTTCCGCGGAACGACGTGATTCCAGGCTTAAGACACGTAGACCTCCAAACGTGGCCTCAGGCATACGTATGCTCCAATCGGCAAGAATGTGGGTTCAGGTGGGTACTCGCGTGCCGGTAGCGCCGCCGGATTGAATTTATCGTAGCATCAGCTGCGTTGCCGGATATGCATCCTCAAATCGCCCATCCTTCCATCACATTGTGCCTTCCTCTAGAAAACAACCCTGCTTGTGATCACCACAGCGTGGTTGTAGGAGTGGAAGTGCGTTGCCGCGATCTGGTCGCCTGCGCCAAAGACTACAGCCAGCCGATCGCGGGGAGAGGAACGGAGCTTGATTTTGCTGATCATCAGGCCCGGCGTAAGAAAAACCTGCTTCTTCCCATCATTTGCGCCGCCACGGAAGAACGCCGCATTGACCTCTGCCTCCGGCCAGAAGTACTTAGCGATTTTGTATTGGAAGGCGGTATTCCAGGCAACAGGGCGACCCATCGCTGCGGTGTAACCAGTCGGCAACGAGATCGAGGCAGCCGTCTGCACATCAAAGGCTTTGAAACCTTTACCCAAGTAAATCGTTGGAGATACTGTCCCTGCGTGCGAGCCGTTCTTGTAACTTCCTGTGGGTGCGGTTGCGGCAATTCCTGCGCTGATTGAATACGCACCTTTAGTCTCTGCGGCAGCAGCAAAACGGTACTTCAAGAGAAACGACAGGTCGCCAGCGCCATCAGCGACTTTCGGGTTATTGTGCACGATGAGCGGAGGCATATTGAAATCGACCTCTGTCTTATACCAGGGAATCAGGTTAAAACCTTTGCCGCCATCGATGTTCCACGTGATCGTACGCGTCGGCGTGATCTGGCGGTATGCATCAAAACGCGCCAATTGCACGAGGCCGGATGTTGGCGCGAACACGGGAACTGCCCAGCTGGGTTGCGTCTTTGAAGTTGTGCGCACGCGTTGTTCCCAGTTGTGGAAGAAGCCGGACTGCGCGTTTACAGTACCCGACATGAGAGAAACGAGAAGACAAAAGACGACAGCGAAATGACGTTGCATCGAGAGACCTCACAGGGATGGACTTGAGTTCCAAATGAAAAAGACAGAACGTAGATTGCGCGCAGATTGCGCGCGAGCGCGGCATCGCGCAAGCGCTTCTGAAAACCAAACGTGATGAAGAGATGCGCACGGGCACTGTGCGCCTGGAATTAACGAATTGCGCTGCCCAGCAGGCGAGTAGCGCGGCTCCCAGACTGATGGCGCGTCCTGGCGCCAGAGAGGGATGGATGGGAGCTAATCAGTTCATTAACACGGATGTCAGGTTGAATGCAATCAAGCCCTCATAAGTATCCGAAGTGGCTCGCGCGAATAATCTCTTTTCGACGAATTCAAGATTCTTTATGCAATCCTCCTTGCATTTCGTTCGGCTTCAGGTTAGTCTCAAGCGCAATCGCTCCCTCGCGGCATGCTTGATCGCGCCGCATATACCCGGCTCCGCACGCCGGACTTCCCATGATGGATGCGAACTAATCCAACGGCTCCGCGAAGAGCCGGGCAATAGAAACAGACAAGCCCGCAGGCGCTGCATTTGCGCCGAAGCATCTTCGCATTCTGCCTGCTACGCGGCAGGAACAGGAGTCGACGTTGGAACTAGAACTGCTATCACGCGCAATGGAAGATGAGCAATTCGCTCGTCTTGCTGCAACGGAGCCGATTTCGGTTCCGCTAGCGGCGTTGTGCGGCGTGAGTGGTGCGACAACTGTTCCGCCTCTGCCCGGCGTCGGCGAGCAGTACCGCTTTCACTTCGACATGGCCAAATGCATCGGCTGCAAGTGCTGCGTTGTGGCCTGCAATGAGCAGAACGGTAACCCGGCAGGAATTCTGTGGCGGCGCGTTGGAGAAGTTGAGGGCGGCGTTTATCCGCATACGATGCGGTCATATCTCTCGATGGGCTGCAACCACTGCGTAGAGCCGACATGTCTGAAAGGTTGCCCGGTCGATGCGTATACAAAAGATCCATTAACCGGCATCGTGCGTCATAGTGCCGATGCGTGCATCGGTTGCCAGTACTGCACCTGGAATTGCTCGTACGGCGTTCCGCAGTACAACGCAGAACGCGGAGTGGTGGGCAAATGCGACATGTGCTACGGCCGCCTCACGATGGGAGAGTCACCGGCATGCGTCAATGCCTGTCCGGAAGGAGCCATCCGTATTGAGACGGTGAACGTGGAGACGTGGCGCAGCGAATATCGCGAGCACGCAAACGCGCCAGGCATGCCGTCTGCCGACGATTCGCTCTCGACTACGCGCATCACGCTGCCTGCAAACATGCCCGCCGCAGTGGGCAAGGTCACACTGGAGTGGCTTGAGCCCGAACATCCACACTGGCCTCTGATCTTCAT
>DATMUN010000560.1:0-2330 GCA_035563895.1 Occallatibacter sp.
CCTAGGCCGCGCGCGACCGCCGCCGCTGCCGCCATGCCAGCACCGGCCTCACCAGCAGCAGCACCCACATCACGATGGTCATCCGCACCGGTGCCAGCACTCCCGGCTTCACCTGCCACCAGTAGTGCACCAGCCCCAGAAACACCGCCGGATAAACCAGCCAGTGCAGGCGCTGCCAGTTCTTGCCGCCCAGCTTGCGAATCGCCCACGTGGTTGACGTTGCCGCCAGCGGCAGCAGCAGCAGCCACGCAATCAGGCCCACCTTGATAAACCGCCGCTTCTCGATGTCGTCCAGCATCGCCGACACACTGAAGTTCGAGTAGAGTCCGACATACGTCAGCATGTGCACGCACGCGTAGAAGAACGCAAACAGCCCCAGCAGCCGCCGAAACTTGATCAGCCAGCTCAACCGTGGAATGAACGCCCGCACCGGCGTGATGGTGAGAGACAGCAGGAGAAGAAACAGCGCATCGTAGCCCGTGGTCAGCGCAATCCGCGCCGTCGGATCGGGCCCCAGTGTGTTCGTCGCGGCCTCAAACGCCAGCATCGCCACCGGCGCCAGGCAGGCCACCCACACCACTACCTTCAAGACGATCAGAGTCTTTCGATTCATTCTTCTCTTTCAAGACCGCGCAGTGCGCCGCAAACTCGCCGACCGGCTAAAAATTAGCCCGCAGATCCATGCCGTTATACAGGCCCGCCACCAGGTCTGCATAGCCGTTGAACATCAGCGTCATGCGCCGCTGCGCATAAAACGGCAGCCCAATCCGCCGCTCCGTCTTCTGGCTCCAGCGCGGATGGTCCACGTTCGGATTCACGTTCGAGTAGAACCCATACTCATGCGGATTCTGATCCTGCCATGTCGTTGGAGGCTGCTTCTCCAGGAACCGCACGGCAACAATCGACTTCGCCGATTTGAATCCGTACTTCCACGGCACAACGATCCGCACCGGCGCGCCGTTCTGGTTCGGCAACACCTCTCCGTAGAGCCCGAAGGTCAGCAGCGCCAGCGGGTTCATCGCCTCATCCATGCGCAGCCCTTCAGAGTACGGCCAGAAGATGCTCGTCTCGTTCGTCCACTTCTCTACATGCTTGTCGTAGTAGCTCAGGAACTGCACGTAGCGCGCCTTCGCCAGCGGCTCGCACTGCTTGATGAACTCCGAGAGCGAGTACCCCACCCACGGAATCACCATGCTCCACGCCTCAACACAGCGATGGCGATACACGCGGTCCTCGAGCGGCCGCAGCTTGAGCAGCGTTTCGATATCGAAGGTCTTCGGCTGCTTTACCAGCCCTTCCACACGCACCGTCCACGGTCGCGTCGGCAGTCCGCCCGCGTTCTGTGCCGGATCGCTCTTCTGCACGCCGAATTCGTAGTAGTTGTTGTAGTGCGTCAGATCGTCGTAGCTCGTCAGCTGCTCGCCCGTGGTCGTCAGTGGACTCTTCACGGTCTGCAGCTTCGCGCCCGCCTGCACCGCGGTCTGCGGCGCCAGCACATCCGCCAATCGCCCCGCGCCCAGCGCTGCCGCACCCGCGCCCACAGCCGTTGACGCTGCGCCGCGCAAGAACCGCCTGCGGTTCAGATACTGGTCTTTCGGTGTGATCGCCGACGAGGGGATATCGTCCTGTCTACGAATCAGCATGCGTTTGACCTCGCACGTGGAAGCCGTGTCTGCACTTCATTAGACACCCCGGCGAGGTACCGGTTACACAAAAGCTGCGCTCGCTATTCGCCGTGCCCAGTCTTCCCCACACGCGCTGGAAGACTCCCGCGCGGAAACGCCGTCGATTGCCGAACCACCAGCCGTGTTGGAATCTTCCATTCCTTGCGTCCCTGCTTCGGATGGTCCTGCTCAACTCCTGCACGCAGCGCCTCTACGGCAGCCGACGCGAGATCGCGGCACGACATCTGCACCGTCGTCAACGGCGGCAACACAAACTGCGACAGGTGGATATCGTCGAAACCGACCACGGAGATATCATCCGGCACGCGATACGTCGTGCGGTAAAGCGCATGCAGCGCACCGATGGCCGTCATATCGTTCGAGCACATCACCGCCGTTGGAAGCTCCTCCAGTGTCAGCAGCTTCTCCATCGCCGTAATGCCGCCCTCCATCGTGTGCGTGCCTTCGGCAGTGTGCTTTGGCGGAACCTTCAGCCCCAGCTCGTCCATCGCCTTCAGGAAAGCCTCCTGCCTGGCCTTCGGCGAGCGCTGACTGAGCGGGCCGCTGATAAACGCGATCTGCCTGTGTCCCAGCGCGGCCAGATGCTGCACTCCCTGCCGTATCCCTTCGGCGTAATCCGGCTGCACCAGGCGGATGTTCGGCAGC
>DATMUN010000561.1:0-10458 GCA_035563895.1 Occallatibacter sp.
AGCCTCTGCTATGGTCGATCTCGGCGGCTACTACCACTTCAAGCACCACCCCGGCCAGCAGCTCCTCTTCTGCTACGGTCACTCCGTCGCCGGCCAAACTGAAAACTACGCCTACCTCGGCATGTACTGGACCTGGGGCAAAGACGTGAAAGACGCGCCTGCGCCCTAATTCTGCTTTCGGCTCGCCTCAATGTACTCAGGCGTGTAGCCTTCCCACTCCCACGGCGTCACCGTGTCTCCCAGAATCGTCTCCAGCAGCGGCCGAAACGCCAGCTCGCCGTTGTCAGAGTTGGTCAGCTGGATCATGCACGAGCGTGATCGCGTGAAGCAGATGATGTAGTTCTGCGCGCCGTCGCCGTGGCCCTCTTTGAAGAAGGCTGGACCAAAGCGCGTCTTCGTCAGCAGCCCCCATCCAATGCCGTACGCCAGCCCTACTCGCTCGGCTTCGGCGCTCTTGCCCTCGTTCAGCGCCAGCGGAAACTCATGCATCATATCCAGCTTGATCTGCGCGTTCAGCATCGCCTTCTGTGTCGACGGCTTCAGCAGCCTGCCGTTCACCAGCGCCGTGGCAAACCGCGCCAGATCGTCCACGCTCGTCGCCATCGACCCCGCCGCGCGCGCCGGAAACCGCTGCGTCTTCGACCGGAACTTGCCGTTCAGGTCGTAGCGGTCAGCCACGTTGGCCGCAAACTCCTCGCGGTAGATCAGCCCCGTCTGCGTCATTCCCAGCGGCCCAAACAGCGCCTCCTGCAGCAGCTGATCCACCGGCCTGCGCATCTTCTGCTCCACCAGAAACTGCACCAGGTTGATGCCTTCGCCCGAGTACAGAAACTGCGTGCCCGGCTTGAAGCGCAGATGCATCTTCTTGTCCGGCTCGAGATACGCAAAGTTCGCTAACCCCGACTGGTGCGAGAGCAGCATGCGCGGTGTCACCAGTGCCCAGTTCGGGTCCTTCACAATCTCCGATGCGGTTGTCTTGTACGGATCGTAAGCATCAAGCGGCTTTTCCAACTGCCGCGCCACCGGCATGTCCAGATCAAACTCGCCCTTCTCCACCAGCTGCATCACATACGTCGCAAACACACTCTTGGTGATGGAAGCCGCCCACGTGTTCGTCGAGGTCTCCATCGCGAGCGGTGGGTCCACGCGCCGCAGCCCGAAGCCGTCCTTCCACGCGAGCTTCCCATCGCGAATTACCGCCAGCTCCGCGCCCGTCACGTGCGCATCCGCCAGCGTCTTCGCGGCAAATGCATGTGCCTCAGCAGCCGAGATCGTCGTTCCATCCAGACGGCGGATCGAAGTGTTGGTCTGTGCCAGAGACGGAAGCGCAGAGAGCAAAAGTAAAGCCAGCAGAGCAGGGAAGCGCATGCGGCCATCCTACCTGACGGTTCTTCCAAAGCCGTTTTCTGCGCAAGAAAAAGGCCGGAGCAGTATTCCGCTCCGGCCCTTCTCACTCTCAGTTTGTGTCAGTACATCGAGGTGTTGAAGTCCGTGAAGTTATCTCCGTCCACATGCCGCCCCAGCAGAATGGCGTTGCCAGTGGTCGGGTCCTTCAGCAGCAATCCCACCACGCGCACCTGCGCGCCATCTGTCAGGTTGCCAAAGCCGTCGCAGCCGAATCGGAAGTCGGAGTTTCCACCCAGATAGACGGTCACCTTCTCCGGAATCAGCACGCCAGCAAAGCCGTTCACCTGCATCTGGAATGTCCCGTTTGACTGGTTCTGGCTGCCCGGCACCACCGTACCGTTGAAGCCCCAGTTGCGCAGCACCACGCGCTTCACCGTCACGTTCGTTGCGTCAGCCGCGCCCGTCGCCGGCCCACCCACTGAGATATGTTGTCCGGCCAGCAGCCCGCTCGAGTTGAACAGGAACTGCGTAAACGGATTCCGCATCCAGTAGATGTAGTACTTCTCCGTGCCCGCCAGGTTCACCTGTGCAATATCGCCCAACTGCACACCCGTCGAGGCAGGCAGCACTCCGCGCACGTAGAAGTCGAAACTCGTCGCCGTGCCGGTAGTTGGCGTCACATAGGTCACCAGTCCATCTGCATAGAAGCCGGTCTGCGACAGGATCGCCACTTCGTCCGCATCGAGCGTCTGCGTCGCCGCGTCCAGCTTCCCGGCCACCAGCACAATGCTGCTCGTCGTCAGCGTGCTCAAGCTTGCATCGCCATCCCACTCCGTATCGCTGGTGGTGTTGATGGTGAACTGCTGTCCATGCGGTCCCTGCACCACAAACGACGCGGGCTCAGTCGTGCTGGTTGGCGCCGTCGTCACTGCTGCAACGAATTCGTCAATGTGCGCACGGTCGTCATCGTTCGACAACGTGTTCACGCGGAACGTCGGTGTCACCGAGCCCGTGATGTTGCCGCTCGAGTCCACGGCAATCGAGTCCTTCAGGTCGAAGTCCACGCGCAGGCCCACCGGCGCGCTCGCCGTAGCCACCACCAGCGGTTTGTCCAGCGTGATGGTCACACTGCTCGTGGTCAGCGTTGCCGCTTCAGTCTTGATGCTCGGAGGAGTCGTCGTCGTGTCCAGGTAACCCAGCGTCGCCGAGCCCAGCGTAATCGTCACGCTGGTATACGTGCCTACGGGCACAGCGTTCATATCCAGCAGGGTTTGCAGTCCGTTGAACCGCGCAAAGTCCACCGTCGGCGTGCCCGAGATCAGCGACGATGTGGTGTTCGTGCCGTCCGAGAGCGTTATGCTCTGCACCTGCACGGCGAAGGAAGTAACTGCATCCATCGGGGCGTCCGTGCCGATCACGAACGTAGACCCTTTCTGCACGTTTGAGCTGACTGAGTTGGTCGACATGCTCGCGCAGCCACCGAGCAACAGTGTGGAGGCCGCCATCAGGACAACGGGAAGGAGACCGAATCTCCTACGGAGACTGTCAGACATCATCTGGTGTTCTCTTTTCTGCGACAGGCCCGCCCCGTTTCAGACCAGCCGCTGGAGGTGGACGCAGGGGGATTTGCAGGCAGCTGTGCGAAGAGATCCCGTGAGCCTCTCACCCGCTCAACACTACTTTGGTATAGGAGTTTCGCTTCTTAAACGTAAATTTTTGGTGATCTGTTACTTCAGGACGCCACACCTTCGAGGGTTACCCGTACGCTGGTAACAGAAAAGCCTCCCGCAAAAGGGAGGCTCTTCTATTACCGCGAAACCAAGGTGTCTAGTAGACACGCAAGCCCTCAGGCACCGGCGCATCCTTCAGCAGCCCCAGCTCGCCTGCCAACCGTTCCAGCCTGCTCCGCGTGCCCGCCGTCGGCGGAACCAGCGGCAAACGCACCACATCCGTCGTCTTGCCCATCAGGTTCAGCACCGTCTTCACCGGCCCGGGGTTCGACTCCCAGAAGTTCGCCTCGAACAGCCGTCCAAAGCGCCGGTCCAGCTCGCGCGCCGCCGTCCATTCGTTGTGCAGTGCCGCCTGCACCATCCGCGCCACTTCCGCCGGAGCCTCGTTCGCCGCGACACTGATCAGCCCATGCGCCCCGGTCCCAATCGCCGCCAGCGCCAGGTTGTCATCGCCAGAGAAGATCTTGAACCACCGCGGCATGGTGTGCGCCAGCTCGGCAATCTGCGTCAGCTTGCCGCTGGCCTCCTTCATCCCCTGAATGTTCGGCGCCGCTTCCACCAGCCGCGCCACCGTCGACGGTTCCAGGTTCGCAGCCGTGCGGCCTGGAACGTTATAGAGCACCAGCGGCAGCGGGTCGATCAACTGCGCCAGCGCCAGAAAATGCCGGAACTGCCCTTCCTGCGTCGGCTTGTTGTAGTAAGGGTTGGCGCTCAACACGGCATCCACGCCGCGTATCTGTTTCAGCCTCGCAGCCTGTTTCAGCAACGTCCGCGTCGAGTTGTGCGTGCACCCTGCCCACACCGGCACCC
The DNA here is from genome assembly GCA_035563895.1 of Occallatibacter sp. GTDB lineage: Bacteria > Acidobacteriota > Terriglobia > Terriglobales > Acidobacteriaceae > Telmatobacter. The sequence continues at coordinate 3,888 of DATMUN010000561.1, forward strand.
GGCCGCCCGCCGCATTCACCACAATCTCCACCGCGCGCAGCCACTCGTCTTCTTCCAGCGTCGCAGCTTCGCCCGTCGAGCCGCACGCGACAATAAAGTCCACGCCTGCTTCGATCTGCCAGTTCACCAGCGCCCAAAGCGCCTGTTCATCAATAGATTCGTCCGCCTTGAAAGGCGTGACGATCGCCGTACCGCAACCTGTCGTTTCCATCACTGTGCAGTGTATACCGCTTTGCTCCGAGGCGGCGAAGTGTGCAAATCATGCCGCGGCAGAGCGATCTACGCGCCTGTCGCGGACTGCGATTGGCGCGCCCGATACTCGCTCTCCAGCATCGACATCAGCCGCAGATCGTGCCACTCGCCATCGCGGCTCGCCGCATGACGCATCGTTCCCTCCAACACAAAACCCAGGCTCGTGTAGAGGTGCTGCGCCCGCGCATTGTCGTCAAACACATCCAGAAACAGCCGGTGCGCATGCAGCTCTTCGAACGCGATCCGGACCAGCTCCGTCAGAAGCCTCCGCCCCAGCCCGCGTTCGGTCTTGCCCACCACCACGCGCTTCAGTTCCACGGCCCGGCCCGTCTCCGCCAGCCCGCGCAGAATCGCATACGCAGCCAGACCACCGTCCGCGTCGTCCACCACCAGGTAGCGCGCGTCTCCGCCCGTCAGCGTGGCGCGGTGGCGGGCTTCGCTCCACTGCCCCACATAACGCTGGGCTTCAAGCCCGTGCTCCAGGCGAACAATCTCATTCAGATCGGCCTCAGTGGCCGTGCGCAGCGGCAGCTCTGGGTTCATGGCAGGTGGTTTCAGAATACAGGCCGCCCGCCGCCTATGACCAAAGGCATGTATCCACCTCCATCTGTTGCTGTTGTGCGCGGCCATCCCTCGTTACTCTTTTCATAAGTGGCACCCGCGCCCGAGCATTCGGCGCTTTCCCGGGCGTGTACCCGCGCGGGAGTCGATCAGCGGGGCGTGCCTGTCCGGTGTTTCAGGACGCTCTGTGTGCGGGGCCCAGAGGACGAATGAGCCAGGGAGCAGAAATGCCAGTGACTGACCGCGAAGCCGAAGCCCCCGGGGCCGGCTCCGCATCGCGTTCCGTTGCGCTCATCGGGCCCAACGACGCCAGCCGCAAGGTCGTGGCGCGCGCCCTCGCCTCCTCCGGTGCCGTCACCGTCCGTGAATTCGTTTCTTACCCCAACAGCCTCAACGACGTGCCGCGCCTTAGCGAGCAGCGGTTCGACATGCTCATGATCGATGTCGACTGCGACGAAAGCTACGCCCTCGCCATCGTCGAAAAGGTCGTCGCCTCCGGCAAAACCGTCGTCATGACCTACTCCCAGCGCAACCAGCCCGAGCTGGCACAGCGCTGCAAGCAGGCCGGCGCGCGCGACTTCCTGCCGATCCCAGCCTACCCGGAAGTACCTGAGCCCACGCCGGAACCGGCTGCCCCGTCACGGCCCAGCCCCGCCGCGGCCCAGCCAAAGCCTGCCGTTCCCACACAGCTCAATCGCCGCGCCACCGACCGTCCCTCAGCTCAGGCGGCGACCGGCGCAGCCCCCCGCCCTGCCGCTCCTGCTGTCGTGGACAGGCCGCCGCTGCCTCCGCGCGATGTCCTCGATCCGCCCAAGGCGTCGTCCGTTCAGCCTCTTGCGGCCGTTCCCGAGGTGTCTGATCCGCTGCCCGAGCGCAACATCCTGCGCAAGCCGGCATCCACACCTCAGCCGCAGGAGATCGACCTCGATCCCCCCATCTTCCGTTACGTTGGCATGGCGTCGCCGCCCGAGGAGCCCCGCCGCGGCATCCCGAAATGGCTCTTCGCCATCGTGCCCCTCGGAGCGGCCGTCGGCCTCGTCATCGCGTTTTTCCCGCAAATCCGCCAGGCCTTCCCCGTGGGACTTCCCTCGCCATTGAGCCCGTCGTCCTACAACGTCGGTCCCTACGTTCCGCCCGCTTCCTCCAGCGGAGCAACGTCTTCAGGCGCTCCCGCCGATGCCTCCGCGCCCCGTCAGGCCGAAAGCGCAGCAGACGGAGGCAAAAAGCCCGTTGCAGCCACTCCAGCATCCGCTCCGGCAATGGACGCCCAGCTCAACGCCCCCGCCCGTATCTCGGGCGACTTGAAGAAGCCCGCACCCAAGGACGAGCCCGCTGCCGGCTTCGCGTCCACCGGGCTTGACTCCGACAGCTCCGCCGCGCCGGGTGCCGCATTCTCCACGCAGCACAACGTCCGCGTCGCGCCCTCTGCGGCCATCTCCGCCGGAGTCGCCGCGGGCATGCTCATTCGCCGCACTGAGCCCCTCTATCCAAAATTTGCGCGGGATAACCACATCAACGGAACCGTCGTTCTCGGCGCCACCATCACCAAGGCCGGCGCCATCCAGAACCTGCACGTGATTAGCGGCCCCACCATGCTGCGTGAAGCTGCCCTCAGCGCGGTTCGCACGTGGCGTTACCGGCCTTACCTGCTCAACAACCAGCCCGTCGAAGTCCAGACCACCATCAACATCGTCTTCAACGCCGACAAGTAGACCGCTGGCTCTCTCAAAGCTGATCGAAGATCTCGCGGAACTCCCACGCGCCGCTTTTACCCGCGAGCCACTCCGCGCCACGCACCGCGCCCAGAGCAAACCCTCGCCGCGAATGCGCATCGTGCCGCAGCTCCAGCACGTCGTGCTCGCTCTCCGCGCGCACAATGTGCTCGCCCTTGGCGTCGCCGATCCGGTGCGCCTCCACCGGCACGTCCACGCCCGGCCGCGCCGCCTGGATAATCTGCTTCAGCGTCAGCGCCGTGCCAGACGGCGCATCCAGCTTCGACGTGTGGTGCGTCTCCTCAATCGAGAAGCGATAGCCATCCAGCGCCGCCAGCTCCGCCGTCAGCCTGAACAACTTCTGCACCCCGATCGAGAAGTTGGTGCCGTAGAGCAAGCCGCCGCCGCGTCTCGTAGCCAGCACGCGCATCTCATCCAGCTGCGCATACCAGCCCGTCGTGCCCACCACGATCCGACCGCCCAGCGCCAGCACCGCGCGCATGTTCTCCACCGCAGATTCAGGAGTCGTGAAGTCGATCACCACGTCGACTCCCGCAAGGTTCGGCGCCGTCAGCGCCGCCGCATGTTCGTTTTCTGTCACGTCCAGCACTCGCACGCCGTGGCCGCGCTCGCGCGCCACCTCAGCCACCAGCGATCCAGTCTTGCCCTTGCCCAACACAAGAAACAGCATGGTTTAAGCTCCTAGCTTTTAGCCTCTAGCTTCTAGCTAGAGCGGGGTTGAATGGAATTCCTGGCTTTGCTCCAAATCCATTGACAAGCAATGAATAGTGCAAACAAAATGAGCACAGTTTCAACATAGCCTGTTGCGGCAAGCAGGCCTCCCCCCAGTCTGCTAAGATTCTTGCCTTCACAGATGTAGCTCAAATACATGCCAGGGATGTGGATAAACCAGGCTTGCATGACAAACAACTGCTCCGGCAAGCTCTGGCCATGCGGGTAGGCAGGGACGAAGATCAAGCCGAACCTGAGATTCAGAAACTCAACTGGGATTGCTGTGATGAGGGCAATTCCTGTCGCTAACCTCATATCTCTACCCCCTTGCCGCCGTGGCCAAAAGTACCGAGCTTCAGGAAAAGCTGAGAGCTAGCAGCTAGCAGCTAGGAGCTGCATTTCCGTGCTTCCACGTCAAACACCGTCGAATCGGGCTCCTGGAAGAACGTCGCATGCAGCGCGCGTACAGCCTCGTCGGCGTCGTCTTCCTCGACCATGAAGCTCATATTGATCTCGCTCGCACCCTGCGAGATCATCCGCACGTTGATGTGCCGGATCGCTGTGAATACCTGCGCCGCCATGCCGTTCTGCCCGCGGATATCCTCGCCCACCAGGCAGACCAGCGCCTTCTTGCCCTCGTACTTCACATCGGCGTGCTGGCTCAGGTCAGCGGCAATCGCCGGCAGCTTGTCGGTCGAGTCCACGGTCAGCGACACCGAAACCTCGCTCGTCGAAACCATATCCACCGGACACTGGTGCTTGTTGAAGATCGCGAAGATCTCGCTCATGTAGCCATGCGTCATCAGCATGCGGCTCGCCACCACGTCGATGATCGTCAGCTTCTTCTTCACTGCAATCGACTTGAACGGGCTCTTGCAGTGCGGCGCAATCGAGATGATCCGCGTGCCCTCATTCGCCGGGTTCTTGCTGTTCAGCACCAGCACCGGAATATTTTTCTTCACCGCCGGCAGGATCGTCGCCGGATGCAGCACCTTCGCGCCGAAGTACGCAAGCTCCGCCGCCTCTTCAAAGCTGATCACCTTCACGCGCAGCGCATCGGGACACACCCGCGGATCGGCCGTCATAATGCCGTCCACGTCGGTCCAGATCTCGATGGCCTCCGCCGTCAGCGCTCCGCCAATCAGCGCGCCCGTAAAGTCTGAGCCGCCGCGCCCCAGCGTCGTCGTAATGCCGTCTTCGTTCGATGCGATAAAGCCGCCCATCACCGGCACCTTGCCCTCGTTCACCAGCGGACGCAGCTTCTCCGCCGCACGCTTCTCAATCAGCGCATCCTGCGGCGCAGCTTTCTGAAAATTGGAATCGGTGATGATCACGTCGCGTGCATCCACATGCGCCGCGTTCATGCCCTGCTCGCAAAAGGCTGCCGCCACAATCCGGCTGGAGATGCGCTCGCCGAAGCTGACGACCAGATCCGAGATGCGCGGCGTCAGCTCCAGAATCGCCGCCAGTCCGCGCAGAATCTCGTCCAGCGAATCGAATTTCTGATCGATGAAGGTGAGCAGCTCGCCCGGTACCTTCACCAGCGCGCATGCCGTGTCGCGATGCCGCGAGCGCAGCCGCGAGCTGATCGCCAGCGCTCCGGTGCGGTCGCCTGTCGCCGCGCAACCCGCCGCGCGCAGCAGTTGGTCTGTCACCTTCGCCAGCGCGCTCACCACCACCACGGGCTGCTTGCCCATGGCCACACGCCCCGCCACAATCCCAGCTGTACGCGAAATCGCCGCCGGGTCCTCCACCGACGTGCCGCCGAACTTCATCACAACAATGCTCATGCCTGATCTCTCACTTTCGGGGCGGGGAATCGCATTCCTCGCGCCCTGTCGCGGGAGCCGTACTCCCGTCCGTCGTTCTCGCGGCACGAGTCATGTTCGTGCCCGGGGCTTTCAGCGAACCGTGAAGCGTGCCTCACGCACGCACGGCGGTCGCCGTGGCCTCGAGCTTGCCCAGGCTGGCCAGCAGCTCGGCGTTCAAAATCGTTGCTCCGGCAGCGCCGCGCACCGTGTTGTGCGAGAGCAGCACAAACTTCCAGTCCAGCAGGCTGCACGGGCGCAAACGTCCCACCGTCACCGCCATACCCTTTTCGCGGTTGCGGTCCAGCCGCGGCTGCGGACGATCCGGCAAATCGCTGAACTGCACCGGCTGCTGCGGCGCAAACGGCAGATCGCGCCCGGCCAGCGGCTTATACTCCGCCCACGCCGCCAGCACCTCTTCCTTCGTTGCAGCCTTCCTGAACTTGATCGATACGCACTCCGTGTGCCCATCCACCACCGGCACGCGATTGCAGTGCGCCGTAATCTTCGCGTCCAGCGCCGCCACGGAGTGGCCGTCCAGCTTGCCCAGCAGCTTCAGCGTCTCGGCTTCCATCTTTTCTTCTTCGCTGCCGATGTACGGAACCACGTTGTCCAGAATGTCCATCGAAGCCACGCCCGGATAACCGGCGCCCGAGACAGCCTGCATCGTCGTGACAAAAATCTGCTCGATGCCGAAGCGCTCTTCCAGCGGCTTCAGCGCCATCACCAGCCCAATCGTCGAGCAGTTGGGATTGGTCACCATGTAGCCACCAGATGCCTTGCGCGAAGGCTGCTCTTCGATCAAGTGCAGATGTTCCGCATTCACCTCAGGAATCACCAGCGGAACATTCGGCGTCATGCGGAAGGCCGACGAGTTCGACAGCACTGCGCAGCCCGCCTCGGCAAACTTCGGCTCCAGCTCGCGCGCAAACGCGGCATCAACGCTGGCAAAGATCACCTTCGGTGCGCCCGCCGGGTCCGCCGGAGACACAATCATCTTCGCAATGCGCTCAGGCAGCGGAGTGTCCAGCCGCCACTTAGCGGCCTCGCCATAAGGCTTACCGCTCGAACGGTCGCTGGCTGCAAGCCACGCGACTTCAAACCACGGATGGTTCTCAAGAAGCTGGATATAGCGCTGGCCCACCATCCCGGTGGCGCCAAGAATGCCTACTGGAATTTTCGTTTGCATGGTCGTGAACACTCCAGTGTACAGGAGCCTTGCCTCGTCACGAAAATAGGCGGGGAAAGCACGCCCGCACCCCTGTCACAACAAAACACTCAGCAAGCATCGCCACAAAACCACGGGTGCCCCCGGTCTCGCTTCTGAGACCGGGGAAAGTAAGCCCTAACCCCAGCCACGACTCAGCCATGTGCATGCTCCACCACGAAAATGGGTGCCCCCATTCTTCGCGAAGCGAAGGGTGGGAAAGCAAGCCCACATCCCCGCCACAACAAAATCCCGTGTCAGGGCACGACTTCAATACCGTGCCAAAAGCAAAGCGGGGC
>DATMUN010000562.1:0-4372 GCA_035563895.1 Occallatibacter sp.
AGAGCCGGAGGTGTGGTCTGGCCGCAGCCAGCAGCGCCGCGCGCTCGTCGTCGCGCACTGTGACATTGCGGGGCCGGGGCTTGCGGTAGCGCGGTAGTGCGTGGTCCAGCTTTGGAGCGCCGTGGAACTCCCACAACATTCGGAGGTCTTGCCGGATGAAGCAGGAGAGCACGTGGCGAGTGGCTTGCGCTTTCTTCTGGCGCAGCAGTGCATCTGCCTCGATTACGTGTGCTTTCGTGAGTTGGCTAGGATCGAGACTACCCGCAATTTCGATGAGGATTTTTGCGGCGCTCGCGTAGATGCGGTGTCGCCCTTCGACGTGTGCGCGTAGGACCGTGGCGACAGTGGGCCGCGCGCTTGCGGTTTTGGGTGGGCTTGTTCCTTTTGCTCAGTCTCGAATGTGAGAGCCGCGCGCCTAGAGGTGAAGGATTTGCGGAGACGCTTCCCTGATTCGTCGCGCCAGTCCGCGTAGTACCTTCCAGCCTTCTCGAACATGTGTCCTCCAGTCACCAGTGGACACCGTGTTGGATGTGCTGGTGACGGCGTGAATTGCGGCGTTGCGCCGCTGCTTGGACACTAGTCGGTTAAACCTGCATAACTCGTGGAGTATACAACCGCACATCCGCTCTCGGCCTGTTCCGGAGCACCAGAGCACGCGCCTCTTATAAATACAGATGCTTCGGCCAGCGATCTGCCGGCATCTTCCGGCGAATCGACATGCGCGTCCACTCGGCCCAGAGCGCTGGTCCCAGGGTGACAGAAAGTATCCACCATGTCGAAGGTTTGAATGCAATCAGACCCAGGATGATGATGCACAGCATGAATGCCAACCTCATCGCACGATAGATGCGGCTGCGTTTGGGAGTGAAGAGCGAAACGAACATGGGCAAGCCGTACAGACCCAATGCGACAGCGGATAGCAGCAGCACTCCAGTCAAAAACGCCGGGCCCTCAGACAACGCTGGCTTTGCAATCCACGCCCAAATGCCCGCGCCTGCTGCGGCCACACCCCAGAACGAAACAAACCAGCGCAGCCACCCGTGGCGATAATCCGCCTCCGGATTCCATCCCCTCTCGCGCAAATAGCGTGCCTCGCGCGCGGTCAGCAGCACCCGCCGATACTGACGGTTCGCTGCACCGGCGTCGCCCAGCGCGGCAAGCGCCTGGCAACCCGCCTCATCTCCGGAGGCGCCGTCGCGCATTGCAGCTTCACGCGATGCTGCAAAGTGCTCCTCGATCTCCGCGCGAACCTGAGCCGCAGAGTCGATGGATAGGCTTCGCGTCGCCCTCTTCAACCACGTTTCCAAATCCGTCATTGCTATGCCTCTCCTAGAATTGCGTTCACCGCCTGCGACAGCTCGCGCCACTCGTTGCGGTCGCGCGCCAGCACGCCGCGTCCGGCGCGGGTAATGCGATATGAGCGCCGCGTGCGGCCATTCTCCATCTCTTCGAATGACTCCACCAGCCCCTCGTTCTCTAGCTTGTGTAGGGCGGGGTAGAGCGTTCCTTCCTTGAAGTCCAGCACGCCGCGCGAACGCTCCTTGATCTGCTGCGCGATCGCGTAGCCGTGGCAGGGCTGCTGTGCCAGCGTTTCCAGGATCAGCGTGGGCAATGCGCCTTTGAAATTCATGAATACCTCGGAATGATATGCATAGGATGTGCTCGTATTAGGCAAAAGTCAAGAATTCTTTCCAGAAGGAAGAAAACAGCTCTCGCAGACCTTGCAGCCAGACAGCTCCGGCAGCGTACATGCCCTATGATTTTTCTCGTGCCTTCTTCTCTTGCGCTCGATCTTTCCATGCTGCCTCCCGGCCTGCGCCTCGGCGTTGGCGTTTCCGGCGGCGCGGACTCCGTCGCCCTGCTGCGTGCCCTCGCCGACCGCGCCACCGCACTGGGCCTCATCCTCCACGTCGCACATCTCCACCACGGCCTGCGCGCCGCCGAGGCAGACGCCGACCTCGAGTTCGTCCGCTCCCTCGCCGCCCAGCTCCACCTCGAGTTCCACTCCACCCGCATCGACACCGCCGCCGAAGCCGCCCGCGCAGGGGAGGGAATCGAAGAAGCCGCGCGCCGTCTACGCTACGCATGGTTTCGCAAGCTCATGCAGCAACTCCCTCTCGACACAATCGCCACAGCCCACACCCGCGACGACCAGGCCGAAACCGTGCTCGCCAAGCTCCTGCGCGGCGCCTGGACCGAGGGCCTCAGCGGCGTGCATCCCACCGTCGAGGGCCCCGGCGGTCTCGTGATCCGCCCGCTTCTCTTCACCTCGCGCGTCGAAATCGAAGCGTATCTGCGTGCCCTCGGCCAACCCTGGCGCGAGGACCACACCAACCGCGACACAGCCTTCACGCGCAACCGCATCCGCCACGAGCTCCTGCCGCAGCTCGAGCAGTGGAACCCGCAGATCCGCGACCGCCTCGCGCAGATGGCCGAGCTCGCCCGCGAAGAAGAGTCTTGGTGGCAGCAGGAGCTCGCCCGCATCGCACCCCAGCTCATCCTCCCCGGCGTCCCCGTTCGTGGCGGCGGCCGTGCATCCTCAAGCGGCCTCGCCATCGATACCACCCGCCTCGCCGCCCTCCCCGTAGCCCTCCAGCGCCGCCTCATCCGCCACGCCGCGCGCCAGCTCGGCGCTTCAGCCGACTTCGCCGGAACCGAATCCCTGCTCCACCTCGCCCTCCAGGGCCACGCAGGCCAGAAGGTCGAGCTCGAAGGCCTCCACGCCGAGCGCACCCACCGCGAGCTGCGCCTCGCCGCAGGCAACTCAGCCAGTACGAAAATTGCAGCCGAGTACGCCGTCAGCATCCCCGGCGAAGTCACCGCACACGCATTCGGCGTGCGCCTGCGTGTCGCCTCCACCCTCACGCCGCAGACCGCTCTGCTGCGTTCCTGGAAGGCTGGCGACCGCGTTCACGTCCGCTACACCGCCGGACCCAAAAAAGTAAAGGAAGTTCTTGAAAGGATGAAGGTTACCGGGTCAGACCGCACCGCGTGGCCGGTTCTCGAGATCGAAGGCCGCGTGGTTTGGATGCAGGGTGTCGAATTAGAACCGCTCCCAGGTCTCTCCGTCACCGTCGAGCCGCTGTCGTCTTAGCCACCAGCTCCCGGGTCTTTCGCCGGATACCTTGCCGCTGAATTTGCACGCGGTTAAGTCATCGTCTTTTCATACCTCAGGGTACAATCGAGATACTGCTTCTCACGGCAGAAGGCCGACGTGTCTTCTGCCACAAAAACCCGCACTTTCTGATTCGTTGCAGGCTGCGCGGGCGTCTAAAGAGAGGTAGGCGGTGACGGAGTTCCTGGTTAGCGGCATCTCCCCCGCCGGGAAAGAGGGATCCTGGTGAATTCGACCGTAAAGACCATCATGTTCTGGGTGTTCATCCTCATCTGCCTGATGCTGTTGTGGGGCGTAGTTACCCGCAGCACCAGCATGAGCGGAAAGGATGCAGAGGTCTCCTACTCTGACCTGCTCAACAAGATCGATGCGCAGCAGGTTAACGACGTGACCATCCAGGGCACGGAACTGCGCGGGCACATGAAGAGTGACCCGAAGGACCAGTTCCACACCACCATTCCGCAGAGCACGGACATGCTGATCCAGAAGCTCTCTGCGGCCAAGGTGTCGTTCAATCTCAAGGATCCGCAGTCCAACATTCTGCTTCCGGTGCTGTTCAATGTCGGCCCCATCGTGCTCTTGGGTGCGATCTGGTTCTTCATGCTGCGCCAGATGCAGTCCGGCGGCAACAAGGCCCTCAGCTTCGGCAAGAGCCGCGCCCGCCTGCTCTCCATGCAGCAGAAGAAGGTGACTTTCAAGGACGTGGCTGGCGTGGATGAGGCCAAGGAGGAACTCCGCGAGATCATCGAGTTCCTGCGCGAGGCGCAGAAGTTCCAGAAGCTCGGCGGCCGCATCCCCAAGGGTGTGCTCCTCGTCGGACCTCCCGGAACCGGCAAGACGTTGCTTGCCCGCGCCGTGGCCGGTGAGGCCAACGTGCCGTTCTTCTCCATCTCCGGTTCGGACTTCGTCGAAATGTTCGTCGGCGTCGGCGCCTCGCGCGTCCGCGATCTCTTCGAGCAGGGCAAGAAGAACGCTCCCTGCATCATCTTCATCGACGAAATCGACGCCGTTGGCCGCCATCGTGGTGCTGGCCTCGGCGGCGGACACGACGAGCGCGAGCAGACGCTCAATCAGCTGCTCGTCGAGATGGACGGCTTCGAGGCGAACGAGGGCATCATCCTGATCGCCGCCACCAACCGTCCCGACGTGCTCGACCCGGCGCTGCTGCGGCCCGGCCGGTTCGACCGCCAGGTGGTGGTGCCGAATCCCGACATCATCGGCCGTGAGCAGATCCTCAAGGTCCACGTCCGCAAGGTG
>DATMUN010000563.1:0-7378 GCA_035563895.1 Occallatibacter sp.
AGCCCCTCACCTTCCGCTGGTTCCACTACGCCGAGGCCGGCGCCGCCGACGGCAACCTCGCCGCCCTCACCCTCACCGGGGCAGACACTCCACACCTCACCGTTCGCGTCGACGCCCCCTGCCGCCCCTGGTGGCTCCCCATCGTCCCCTGCCGCGGCTCCGGCACAGCCCATATCATCCTGGCAGTCTCAGACAACGGCACCCCACAACTAACCACCTACCGCCGCATCATCCTCCACGTCCATCCGAAGGAGCCCTAGACATTTGGGGCTGGTCTCATACGTGGTTTTGTGAAAGGGCGTGACTTTAGTCGTGCCGAAGAAAGCCGCAAAGATCAACGGGACTTTAGCCCCTGAAGGTGTGTTTCTTTCACTCGCCACCACCTATGAGACAGCCCCGGCCGCAGCGCCCAATCACCACCAGACGCCGCAGCCGAGCCGCAAGCCACACACACCTACTTCTTCTTCAGCACCACCAGCGTCCCCAGCTGATTCAGCACCGCCTCATTCACCTTGCCCGCAGCATCGTGCTTGAACTCAATCGTGATGCCCCTGATATCCGCGAGCTCAAACGTAGTCCCGCGCTTCGGATTCAGCTTGTAATCCGGCTGCCCCGGCACCGTGATGATCAGCGTGTTCTCCCCGCGCAGGGCCACCTTCAGCGGCTGCGGAGCACCCGGAATCTCATAGTCGCCCGTGAACGCCTCAATGACACGCCGCTCCGTCAGCTCGTGGTCTGGCATGCGCGTAAACACAATGTCCTTCACGCTCGGCTGCAGCTGCATCGAGACACTTGAAATCTCGCCCTCCCCGTCTGTCAGGAACATCACCCGCAGCTTCTCAAACGGGTCCAGCGGGTCCGCAGGCACCTGGTACTGGTCGTAGTGATAGTGCTCCAGCGGCTTCGTCACCTTGTTCAGCGTCATCTTGAAGTGGTCGCCATCCTGCGCAATGCTCACCACACCATATCCGGGGTTCGAGTATTCGCCCACATAGTCCTTCAGGTCATGCGAAGGATGCGTCCCCGTCTTGCGCGGGCTGTATCCCTTGTCCTTGGCCTCCTGCTCGGCCTTCTTCCCGCCCTGTTCAGAGGCGAGCATGCGCTGGTTCCACCCCACCTGGTCCAACCCCAGCAGTCGATCGAAGACATTCATCGCCACAATGCTCGGCACCGGGTTGCCATCCAGATTCGTCAGCACCACCACACCGATCCGGTCATTCGGCAGAAACGCCAGGTTCGCGCTGAATCCGTCAATGTTGCCGCCGTGCTCCACTTGCTTGTGACCGCGATACGTCGACAGAAAGAACCCCATCCCGTAGCTGCCCTCGCCCGTCTCCTTGTAGGCCGGAGCACCCTGGATCGCCATCTGCGGCGTCTGCATCTGCACCGAGTTGTTCTCTGACAGCATCTGCTTCCCATCCACCTTTCCATGGTTCATGTGGAACAGCAGATACTTGCTCATGTCTGCGACATTCGAGTTGATCTCGCCCGCCGGTCCCATCGCGCACCGGTTCGGGCACTGCGCATCAAACGGAATCCGCTTCAGCTCCGCCTTCAGGTCGCTGCCCTTGCGATAAGGCTCGGCAAAGTCCGCGCTGTTCTGCGTGTCCAGTTCGGAGAAGTTCGTCCCCGTCATGCCCAGCGGCTTAAAGATTCGCGCCGTCACCGCATCTTCCCAGCTCGTACCGTTCAGCTGGCCCGCAATGTAGCCCGCCGTCATAAACATCAGGTTGTTGTACTGGAAGGTCGTGCGCAGCGGTTTGCTTGGCTCGAGGTATTCCAACCGCTTCAGCAGGTCTTCGCGCGAAAAGTCCGACGAGTACCACACCAGGTCATGCCGCGGCAGCCCCGTGCGATGCGTAATCAGATCGCGAATCGTCACCTCTTCCGTCAGCTCCGGCGTGTTCAGTTTGAAGCCGGGCAGAAAGTCGCGCACCGGCTTGTCCCAGTCCACCTTGCCCTCGTCCATCTCCATGCCCAGCGTCGACACGGTAAACGACTTCGTGATCGACCCAATCGCAAACAGTGTCTGCGGCGTCACCGGCAGCTGCTTCTCCATGTCGCGATAGCCATAGCCCTTCAGCAGCGTCACCTTGCCGTCCTGCACCACCGCCAGCGCCAGCCCCGGCACCTTCCAGTCCTTCATCACCTGCGCCACAAACTCGTCCAGCCCATCCAGGCTGGGCTTCGCTGCGGATGCGTTCGCAGCCGCCGACTGCGCTGCAGCCCGCGTAAAGTTCAGCGGCAACCCCTGGCCCTGCGTCCACGTCCCATCAATCTCGCTCGCATCCTTGTTCACCGTGCCGTCGTAGGTCCCGTGCACCGCGGCAATGTCCAAGTGCAGCTTGGAATCCTTCAGCGTCACCCCGCTCACCGGAATCCCATTCACCCCCTGATCCACACTGTCCAGCGTGGCGGCGAGGCCCCCGTCCTTGGCCTGCGTAATGTGCAACACAAGGTGCAGCTGCGCGCCACCGGCATTCAACACGCCATTCCAGTCACCGGCAATCGAGCTCTGCGCCATCCCAACCGGCGCCACAATCAACAGCACAACAAGCGTGGAAACACACAGCAACATTCTCCTCATCGGTTTCCTCTCCTCCTCGGTGCAGTTCAATGTCAAATGATTTCCCGAACGCCCCATCAACTCGCAGGGCAATAGCCGCTGCACACCAACCCCCAGACACCCGCGCACCAAGAGTACGCCCACCCGTTCAGAAAAGTTCAAAAGGGAAGTCCACCCGCCTTGCGCCACCGCCCCGCTCCCGTCCTACAATGCCAAGTGAGATGGCGAAACCAAAGCAAGACCAGACATTCGACGTTCCATGCCCCGACTGCGGGGCGATGATCAAGATCGACGCCGCCACCGGCCACGTCATCAGCCACACCCCCGCGCCGCGCAAGCGTACCTTTGAGGACCTCGACGCCGCAGCCCGCGCCATGCGCGAGCAGGACGAGCGCAAGGAGTCCATCTTCCGCCAGTCCGTCGACGCGGAAAAGAACAAGGCCGATCTGCTCGAAAAGAAGTTTGCTGAAGCGCTGCGCAAGGCCAAGGACGCCCCCGAAGGCAAGCCCCTGCGCGAGTTCGACCTCGACTGACGCCATTCCTCACGGGCCGCCTCGCCGCGGCCGGAAAGCGAGCTCCCCATGAGTGCCGTTTCGATTCTCCGCCGCCGCACCAGCCTCGCAGACGAAGCCGTCGCCCCCAGCGAGCCCGTCGACTGGATCAACGTCGCCGCCGGAACCGCTCTCATCGCTGGTGGCCTGCTCATGCTCGGCCGCCAGCGCCGCGCTGGCATGGTTGTCGCCGCCGCAGGCTCAGCTCTCGCGCTCCTCGAGCACGAAGAAACCCTCCGCGCCTGGTGGAAGCAGCTTCCTGGCTTCGTCAATCAGGTAGAAAGCGTCATCGGCCAGGTGCAACAAAAGGTCAGCCAGATCGCCGAGCGCCGCCACTCCATCGTCGACGCCTTCGCCACCGCAGCCGAATCCCCCGACCTCCAGCGCAAAGAAGACTAGCCAGGCCTCCCGCATCGCATCCAGACCACAAATCATGGTGCCCTGGGTCCGTCAGTTCGGACCCGGGAAAGCAAGCCCCCAACCCCGCCATGACAAAACCACCACACGCCCAACCACAAATCATGGGTGCCCCAGGTCTCGCTTCTGAGACCTGGGAAAGCAAGCCCCTAACCCAGCCACGACAAGACGTGCAGCCTCAACGCCACGAAACATCTGTGGCCCATTCATCGCAGCCCCATCGCGATGAGTGGGACAACCACTACCCCATCCCGTTGTAAAGGTGTCATTCTGAGCGCACGGGGTCCCAAACGTTTTTCAGTTTGGGGGTGGTAAGCGAAGAATCCGCTTCAACTGAACCCATCCCAGTCACGGATCAACTGATCCCTGACCCCTGTCTTTACAGATGCAGTTCCCGCCGCCCAGCCTCGCTGATCCGGTGCGGCGTCCACTTCGGCTCCCACACCAGCTCCACGTCGGCCTTGCTGATCTCCGGCACGCCCAGCAGCCGGTTCTGCACCTGCTCCACAATCAGCCCGCCCGCAGGGCACTGGTCCGTCGTCAGCGTCATCCGCACCTTCACCCACTGCCGCGGCCACTTCGGCGTCGAGTTCCCATCGTGCCCCGTCTCGATCGCGTAGATCAGTCCCAGGTCCACAAGGTTCAGCTTCACCTCGGGGTCGTAGCAGTCGCGCAGCAGGTCCAGAATCTGGTCTTCGTTCAGCATCCGTTCAGCTCTTGATCTCCGCAATCTTGTTCGCTGGGTCCACGAACACCAGCTTCGGCCGTGCCGCCGCCGCTTCCTGCTCGTTCAGCCACGCAAAGCTGGCGATAATCACCACGTCGCCCGCCGCTGCCAGCCGTGCCGCCGCGCCGTTCAGGCAAATCTCGCCCGAGCCGCGCTCCACCGGGATCGCATACGTCTGCAGCCGGCTCCCGTTCGTCACGTTCCACACGTGTACCGCTTCGAAAGGCTGAATATCGGCCGCCTCCAACAACCCCGCGTCTACCGCGATGCTGCCTTCGTAGTTCAGGTCCGACTTCGTTACCGTCGCGCGATGAATCTTTGACTTCAACAGCTTCCGCAACACAACATCGCTCCTTGTCCGGCCGTTTCCAGCCGAACGGGTACCGCGGCCCAACCGCAGCCTGCAGCCCACGTCTTATTTTGATGCCAAATTAGTTTTTTCGTTCCACCAGGTAGCGCGCCACGGCCTTCAACCCGTCGGCTCGCTTGCCAAAAGGCTCCAGCGCCGCGAAGGCTTCATCGATCAGCCGCGCCGCATCCTTCTCGCTCTGCTCAATACCGTAAACCGCGGGCCACGTGGCCTTTTCCGTCGCCGCGTCCTTGCCCGCCGTCTTGCCCAGATGCGCCGAGTCCACTGTCAGGTCCAGCACGTCGTCCACAATCTGGAACGCCAACCCAGCCTTGCGCCCAAACACATCCAGACGTGCAGCTTCGTCGTCCGTAGCACCCGCAAACACGCCGCCCGCCACCACGCTCACGCGGATCAGCGCGCCCGTCTTCGCCCGGTGGATTGCGTCCACCAGCTCCGCCGTCGGCTTCGCGTGCTCGCTCTCAATGTCCAGCACCTGCCCGCCGATCATGCCTTCCACCGTGCCCACCGCATTCGCAATCAGCCCGATGATCTTCACCACCGCCGCCGGAGGAGCATCCAGCCCCGCCAGCACCTCAAACGCCCGCGTCTGCAGCGCATCGCCTGCAAGAATCGCAATCGCTTCGCCAAAGGCCTTGTGGCACGTAGGCTTGCCGCGCCGCAGATCGTCGTTATCCAGTGCCGGCAGGTCATCGTGGATCAACGAGTACGTGTGCAGCATCTCGATCGCTGCACCCAGGTGCGAAATCCCCTTCGGCAGCGTCCCGGCAATCGCAATCGCCGCCTGCTCCACCAGCACCGGCCGCAGCCGCTTGCCGCCCGCAAACGTCGAGTGGCGCATCGCGCCGTGGATCGACGCCGGCACCACATCCACCGCTGGAATCAGCGCTTCCAGCGCCGCATCCGTGCGCTCCGCGCCCTCATGAATCAAAGACTTTACGTCAACTTGCATCCCTACAATTCTACCCGAGCGCGCCTGCCGCCACGCTCCAGCGCACACATACCTGTGAGCAACACCAGCCCTAGCAGACTCAGCCCGCGCCCCACCCAGGCATCCTCGGTCGTCGTCCACTCCGCCGTCACGCGCACCCGCCCCGCCGCCACAGGAACCACGATCAGCCCATCCTCGCGCTCCGCCAGCGCCGCCTGCGCCACACCATTCACCCGTACCGCCCACGCCGGATAACTCCGCAGCTTCAGCACCAGCCAGCCCGCCCTCGGCGCATCAGCCTCCAGCACAAACCGCTCGTTCCGCGCCTCCCTTGCCCGGTCAAACATCGCCACGCAGCTCTTCTCATCCGGCGTCCACGCCAGCACCTGATCGTCGTTCACCCGCCCCAGCATCTTCGCCGCGTCGTCCACCAGGCACCCATCCGGCAGACCCGTCGCCAGCGCGCCGTTGTCAGCCCACGGCGGCTCATACTCGTACGTGCCCTCCCAGCCCTCGCCGCCGTGCCATGCATCCACCATCGACGGCACAGAGTCCTCCGGGTAGCACTGCTGAAAATAGACCCGCCCGGCCAGCACCGCCAGCGCTACACATCCCGCCGCGCACGCCGTCCATACCGCTGCGCGTACCCTGCGGCCCTCGGTCCATACGCCCGCCGCAATCAGAATTCCCATCGGCGCCTGCACCGCCACCAGCCACCGCCACGGAAACTGCAAAAACCGCATCTTCGGCAGCAGATTCCACACCCACAGGCTCACCGGCGTCTGCAACAGCAGCACCGCCACCGAAATCGCCGCCACCGGCAGCCACCAGCTCCACCCGCCGCGCAGCCGTCCGCGCTTCCACGCCGGCAGCAGTCCCGCCAGCGCCAGCCCCAGCATCAGCGCTCCAATCGCCGACACCTTCTGCAGCTCCGCGTCATGCGCCGCCATCGCCGGATCAGCGTGCCGCGCAAACATCCAGCTCATCTCCACGCGCAAACCCTGATCGTTCAGAATCTGCCGCATGTCCACCCAGCGCTGCTCCACCGCCGCCGGAACCAGCCAGAATCCCGTCAGCGCCAGCCCTACCGCCGCGGCCGCCCCCGCACGCACCACCGGAGCCCACGACCGCCGCATCGCAGCCGCCATCGCCGCCACAGCCACCAGCAGGTAGCTTGCCATCACGCCCAGCGGCGCATTCGAGAGCCACGCCCCCGCCACAGCCAGCGCCAGCGGCGCCGTCGAGCCATCCAGTGCCCGCCGCCAGATCCCGCCATCCGGCCTCCTGTCCCGCAGCGCATACAGCAGCACCAGCGGAATCCAGAACCCGCCCATCAGCTCAGCAAAGTCCGAGCGCTCATACGCCGTGAACAGCCCATAGCCCGAAAACAGCGCCACACATCCCGCCAGCGCCGCCGCACCCTCGCTCAGCTTCTCCCGCGCCAGCGCCTGCGTAGCCAGCCCGCACCCCGCCAGGCACAGAAAGATCACCGCAGGCTCCACCAGCCCCCACGGCAACACAAACCCCAGCGCCGCCCCCAGCATCCACTCCAGCGGAGGATAGAAGATGAACCGCGGCTCGCCCGCACCCCAGTTCGCATGCGCTCCCCAGTGCGGATACAGGATGCCCTGCGTCCAGCTCTGGTGCGCATCCAGCCAGTTCGCCAGATGAAAATCGAAGTCGTGCCCGCACGTCGTGCCACGCACCAGCAGCGGCGCCACCGCCAGCAGCGCCGCAGCCAGCACCACCGCTGTCCCCACCCACCACGCCCGCCGCTCGTGCCCCATTGTCCCAGTTCTCCTCGTCACGAAAATGG
>DATMUN010000564.1:0-8723 GCA_035563895.1 Occallatibacter sp.
TGCGGGCACGATCGTCCAGAACGCGAATCTGCGTCTTGGTACGACCGTGGTCCTCGCGCTTTTCTACCACCAGGTGCTGCGACGCAAAGGCTGCGATCTGCGGCAGATGTGTCACGCAGAGCACCTGCTGCCCTTTCGCGAGCGCCTTGAGCTTCTGCCCGACAGCTTCGGCAGCGCGACCTCCGATGCCGATATCGATCTCGTCGAAGACCAGCGTGCGCGGCGTGGGCGTCTTCCGGTTCGACTTCGACGAGGCCTCTTCGACGGCCACCTTGAGCGCCAGCATCACGCGAGACATCTCACCGCCAGAGGCAATCTCATGCAGCGGCTTGAGCGGCTCGCCCGCGTTGGTGGCAATGCGGTACTCCACCTCGTCCCAGCCGTGTGCGCTCCAGTGTGCCTCGCCTTCGGCGCTGGAGATCGCGATCTCGAAACGCACCTTCATGGCGAGCGAGTTGATCTGCGCCTCGGCCAGCCGGGCAAGCTTGGCTGCGCCGGCTTTGCGCTCGGTAGTGAGCGCGGCAGCAGCTTTTCTGTATGCGATTGAAGCCTCTGAGACTGCCGAGCGCAGTTCCTTCAGAATCTCGTCGCGGTCCTCGACTTCGGAGAGCTCGCGGGCAACATCTTCACCGAACGCAATCACCTCGGCAACGTTCGCGCCGTACTTGCGTTTGAGCCTGTCGAGCAGCGCCAGCCGGTCTTCAATCTCGCTCAGCCGCTCGGGCGAGGCGTTGATGCCCTCGGCGTAATCGCGCAGCGTCGTCGCCACGTCGTCGACGGTGGCGCGGGCTGAGGCAAGCTGCTGCACAGATTCAGTGAAGCGGCCATCGTAGCGGGCCAGCTCCTCAACGTTGCGCAGCGCAGCACGCAGAGCGGCTTCCGCCGACGAGCTGCCTTCGTAGAGCTGATCGAACGCGCCCATCGCAGCGGCGTAGAGCTTTTCGGCGTTGGCCAGCACACGCTTCTCGGTTTCGAGTGCCTCGTCTTCGCCCGCTTCGAGATGAGCGGCCTCGATCTCCTTCGACTGGTAGCTCCACAGATCGACCATGCGCAAGCGGTCCTGCTCGCCCTGCAACAGGTCGTTCAGTTTGGCCTGCGCGTCGCGCCAGCGCGCATACGCCGCTTCCGCGGCCTCGGTTGCAATGGCGCCGAAGCGGTCGAGAAGGTGGCGTTGCTGGCCCTGGTCGAAGCTGGCCAGCGTCTCAGACTGTGCGTGAACCAGCGCCAGCTCCGGCGCCAGCTGGCGAAGCACTGCGACAGTCGCAGGCTGGTTGTTGACGAAGACGCGCCCCTTGCCGCCAGAGAGGATTTCGCGGCGCAGGATGATCTCGGCACCTTCGGAGTCGATGCCGTTTTCCTCGAGGACGGTCTCAGCGGACGGCGTGGACTCAAAGACGCACGAGACCACGGCCCGCTCTGCCCCGTGGCGCACCACGTCGGCCGAGGCTTTGCCGCCCATCAGCAGCGCCAGTGCGTCCACAAGGATGGATTTGCCCGCGCCGGTTTCGCCCGTGAGCAGGTTGAGGCCCGTGCCGAAGGTGGCAATGGCGTGATCGATGACAGCGTAGTTTTCTGCGCGGAGCTCGACGAGCATGGGTGACGGGTCCGAGCGCAGCATAGCATGAATGGGTGGCCCAAGTGGCACAGCGCGTTGAGGATGAATTCGCCGGGACCAGATCGATTACTTGGGGCGTCCGCATGCGTCTGATACCGTGAAACTGAGGTGATTGCGATTTTTACCGCCGCATTTGTCTTTGCATTTCAGGCTGCTGACGACAGCGCTCCGGCGTCTGCCAGTTCGGTTGCGAGCGAGGGGACCAGCGCGCTCGTCGACATGCTGCACCACATCGGGCCCATTGCCCTGCTTGTTCTGGTGGTGCTCGCGGTCGCCAGCCTCTACTCGTGGACCATCATCTTCAGCAAGTACTCTCTGTTTGGCCGCGCCACCAGTGAGAGCCGCAAGTTCGTGAACGCGTTCCGCAAGGCGTCGCGGCTGCAGGAAGTGTCGACGCTGGCCGAGACCTACAAGGCGAGCCCGCTGGCGCAGGTCTTCATCGACGTGTACGAGACCTATCGCCGCCAGACCGGCGGAACCGGCAAGCCGCGCAGCATGACCTCTCTGGAACGCTCGGCGCAGACGGCGGCAAGCGAGTCGATTACGCAACTAGAACGCCGCATGACGTGGCTGGCGACGATTGCCGCGACCAGCCCGTTCGTCGGCCTCTTCGGCACGGTCATGGGCGTCGTCGATGCCTTCCACGGGTTGGGCACCGCGGGCGCTGCCACGCTGCGCGCTGTGGCGCCGGGTATCAGTGAGGCGCTGATCACAACCGCCGCGGGCCTGTTTGTTGCTGTGCCTGCCGTGGTGGCCTACAACCAGTACACGGCCCGCCTGCGCGTGATGGCGTCGGCGACGGACGACTTCTGCCGCGAGCTGCTGAACTCGCTCGAAGAGATTCCCGAACGCGCGCCGCGTGCTGAAGAAGCCGAACGCAGCCTGTACAAGTAGTTCCGCTGAGCCGGAACCCCGAGGGACGAAAAGAAGGTGGCCTTCACAACGAGCAACGGCCGGACTCAGACTTCGCTGGCGGATATCAACATCACGCCGCTGGTCGATGTTGTACTGGTGCTGCTGGTGATCTTCATGATCACCGCGCCAGTGCTGCAGTCCGGCATTGAAGTCAACGTGCCGAAGACGCGCACGGTGAAAGAGATTACCGAGCAGCGCGTGGTGCTGACGATCGACCGCGACCAGCAGGTCTTCATGGGCGACAGGCCGGTGAACCTCCACGAGCTTCCTCAACTGCTGCGGCAGGGCGTGAGCGACCCCTCGAAGAAGATGATCTACCTGCGCGCAGATGAGCGTGTGCCCTTCGGTGCATTTGCCTCGCTGATGGACGCCGTGAAGCAGGCCGGGATCACCAACATCTCGATCGTGACGCAACCCGCAGACACCAAGGGACGCGCCGGCAAGTAGAACGTACTGGGCAGAATCATGAGCCGTCCTCCACAAATCGCCGACCACCTGGAGCAGGAACTGACGCCGGAACCGATCAAGGGACCGATGACGGGATCGCTCGTGCTGCACGTTAGTCTGTTGGCGGCATTTCTGGTCTACGGCGTCCTTGGCGGGCTCTTTCGCCACAACACGTGGGGCGGAGCGGGCCTGGGCGGAGCCACGCAGGTGAACCTGGTGAGCAATGCCCTGCCCCTGCCGACAGACCATCCGCCGAACCAGAACGTGCTGGCCACGGACACTCCAAGCGAAGCGCCGACAACGCCCACGGCGAAGACCAGGCAGGCCGAGGACGAGACGGCGATCCCCATTGCAGGCAAGCAGAAGCAGAAAGAGCGCGAGACCACGCAGCGCTCTGTGGTGAAGCAGGAGCCGGTGCCGACCAATCGCGCGAACTACGGCGAGCAGGCCGGCTCGTCGATGCCGCATACCTCGCAAGGCGTTGGCGGTCCGGCGACGGTGAGCGACGCAAGCTTCGGCACAATGTTCGGCTGGTACGTTAGCCAGATTCAGCGCAAGATGGACGCCAACAGCTATCGGTCACTGGCCGATCCGCGCACACCCAAAGGCGCAAAGGTGTACATCGAGTTCGTCATCTACCGCGACGGCTCACACAGCGACGTGAAGCTCGATCGCTCCAGCGGGAGTTCCACGTGGGATAGCGCATGCATGCGCGCCGCGCAGCGCGTGGACACCTTCGGTCCGCTGCCCTCGCAGTATCGATCTAGTTCCATTCCAGTTTCCTACTACTGCGAATACTAGAACGGCGCGAGGGCCTCCAAGTAAAATGAAGTCGGTGTGACATACTGCGCAGTGTTTACGCGGGCAGCTTTTCTGCGGCGGTGAGCATCACACTCAGCAGGATCCTCTACGAGTTCACCGAGGAAGGATTGCGCACGGCATGAGGTTTCGCTCCCGGGTTTTGGTTGTTGCTCTCCCCCTGATTGCAACTCTGTTTGCACTCCGCGCAACGGCGCAGGACTGGGTCCGGACCGGATCGAACCTCGGCAATGCAAAAATCCGGTTGGCCGCGGCAGACTTCAAGCCCGTAGGCACTGATCCGCAGACGCCTTCGCTGAAGGCGACCTTCGACTCCACGCTCTACAACGATCTTGCCAACGCGGGCATCTTCGACCTCGTCTCGAAGAGCTTCGCTCCGCAGACAACGCCCGGATCGCCGCAGGAGATCAACCTGGCGCAGTGGGCAGCTGCACCGGCCAATGCCAGCATGGTTGCTTTCGGTGCGCTCTCGGCCAACAGCGGACGGATCGTGGTCTACGGCTGGCTGGACGACGCCAGCAACGCGGCCAATCCGCAGATTCTGGCCAAGCAGTACAACGAGGCCGCCAGCGAAGACATGGCGCGGACCATCGCGCACCGCTTTGCCGATGAGATCATCGCGCGACTGGGCGGCGGCATCAACGGCATCGCCGAGACGAAGATCTACTTCATCAGCTCCCGCACCGGCTCGAAAGAAGTGTGGGTGATGGACTACGACGGCCAGAACCAGCACCCGGTCACGCATCTGGGCTCCATCGCGCTGTCTCCGCGCGTCTCGCCGGACAACTCGCGCATCGCCTTCGCATCGCTCGGCAAGGAGGGCTGGTCGGTCCGCATGTATTCACTCGAGTTGAACCGGCTGGTAAGCTTCCCGGCTGGCACGGCAGGCGGAGCGAATCAGTCCCCTGCGTGGAGCGGCGACGGCACACGCCTCGCGTTTTCCTCCTCGCGCGGCGGCGATCCTGACATCTGGGTTGCGGACGCAAGCGGAGCCAATCCGCGGCGTGTTACCTACTTCAACGGGCCTGACGTGGCCCCCACGTGGAATCCGCGGACCAATGCGCAGCTCGCCTGGGTGAGCGGGCGCACGGGCCTGCCGCAGATCTACGTCATGGATCAGGACGGCTCGAATGTGCAGCGCATGACCGATGGCGGCTACGCGGTCTCGCCCTCGTGGTCGCCCAGTGGCGGCTTTCTCACCTTCAGCTGGAACCGCAAGTACGGCCCCGGCGCGCCCGGCGGCCAGGACATCTACGTGATGGACATTGCCACCAAGCGCTGGCTGCAGATGACGCACGACGCGGGCAGCAACGATTTTCCCAGCTGGTCACCCGATGGCCGGCACATCGTGTTTGAACGTAAGGTAGGCGGGCATACGGAGATCTGGAGCATGCTGTCAGACGGTACACAGCAACAGCAACTGACGCACTCCGGAAACAACTTTATGCCCAACTGGAGTTGGAAATAGACACCGGAGCGGCACGAAAGCCGCAACCGGACTGAGGCCATCCAGCCGAACGGGACGCATCCCGGTGCGCTTCGTTCCTCAGATCCTCGCACGACGAGGACACCGAATTGGTTTCACCCGCTCAAGGCGCGCCACTCGTAGCGATGGCCGGGCAGGACAAAAAATCTAAGTGCGTTTTCGGAGTGGTTTCCGAAGCTTCCGGTGCGCGGCGGGTTTTCCGTCTCGCTGCCGGAGGCATAAAATGGAATCGTTTCCGGAGTCGTGGAAGGAGCCGACCTTGAATCAACGTATTCGCCTTGCTGCATCCGCAGCTCTGCTGATTGCCCTTGTTACCGTTGCCGGTTGTAAGAAGAAGCAGGCGCCCGTGACTGCACCTATGGCGCCCGCCGTTACCGCACCCGCGCCTACCGCTATGATCACCGCTTCGCCGAGCACGATCTCCGCCGGCGACCAGGTGACGCTGAGCTGGAAGACCACGGACGCGACCAGCGTCTCAATCGAAGGCATTGGCGATGTGCCGACCACCGGCGTAAAGACCGTGACGCCGACCGAGTCGATCACCTATCACCTGACCGCGCGCGGCGAAGGCGGCTCGACCGATGCCTCTGCCCACGTGACGGTGAATGCGCCGCCCGCAGTCGTGGTGCCCTCGAAGACGATGAGCGCCGAAGAGGAGTTCCGCGCCAACGTGCAGGACATCTTCTTCGACTACGACACCTACGACATCCGCAGCGATGCGCAGGCGATTCTCTCCCACGATGCGTCCTACCTGGCGAGCCATCCGAACATCAAGGTGGTGCTCGGCGGCTACTGCGACGAGCGCGGCTCCGACGAGTACAACCTGGCGCTGGGCCAGAACCGTGCCGATGCCGCGAAGAAGGCCCTGGTAGCCGCCGGCGTGGCTGCTGACCGCATTCGCGTGATCAGCTACGGCAAGGAGAAGCCCTTCTGCTCCGAGTCCACTGAAGAGTGCTGGCAGCAGAACCGCCGCGACGGGTTCTCGATCGACCAGTAGTCGCGCTTAGAATGGAAGTACCAACGGCCGCAGCCATCGCCCGGTGGCTGCGGCTGTTCTTCACTGGGAATAGGTGGACGATGAGATTACGCACACATCGCAACAGCTTTGTGGCCATGCTGGCCGTGGTGCTGCTGCTCTGCGGCATGCCTCAGAAGGCGCACGCCGTTTCGAAAGAGATGATCCAGCTGCAGACGCAGGTGCAGCAGCTGCTGGACATGGTGCAGCGGTTGCAGTCGACGCTCGACACGCGCTTTGCTGTGCTGCAGAACCTGGCGCAGCAGACCGCCGACCAGGCCACGCAGATGAGCGCGACCGTGAACGCGCTGCAGAAGAAGCTGGACACGCAGAACGAATCGCTCAACGGCAAGCTTGACACCAGCTCCGGCCAGGTGCAGTCGCTGAACGACTCAGTGGACGAGCTGAAGACGCGCATTGCCAAATTGAACAAGGCGATCGAAGACCTTCAGAGCCAGCTGCAGAACATACAGCAGCCGCCTGCCGGCAGCATGCCGGGAGCAAGCGCTCCAGCCAGCGGACAGGGCGGAGCTCCCGCGTCCGCGCCCACGCCGCAGGCTCCACCGCTCGATCAGACCTACCAGGCTGCGGTGAGCGACTTCAACGCGGCGAAGTATCCGCTGGCCACCAGCGAGTTTCAGGACGTGATCCACTACTACCCGATGGACACGCTCGCGGGCAGCTCGCAGTTCTATTTGGGCGAGATCGCCTACCGGCAGAAGAACTACGACGACGCCATCAAGGCCTACAACGTGGTGCTCGAGCAGTTCAGCGGCAATGCCAAAGCGCCGGCGGCGCAGCTGCACAAGGGACTCGCACTGCTGGCCAACAACAAGAAGGAAGCCGGCATTCACGAGCTGCGTTCGCTGATCCAGCGCTATCCGCAGACGCCTGAGGCCTCCTCGGCACGCAGCAAGCTGAACGGCATGGGGGTGCGCGTCAGCGCTCGCTGAGCTTGATTCAGCGGCAAACAGAAAAGCCCCGCCGCGGCGGGGCTTTTTCGTGCGCCATGCTGCTTAGCGCAGGTTGTTCATCAGTGCATCGAGCGCGGACTTCGGCGGGCGCGTTACGGACTCGGGCAGAGTTCCAAGCGGCTCGTCAACAACGTTGAGCAGGTCGATGAAGGTCGGCTTCTCGGTATTGATGTAGAAGACGCCGGTGAGAACTTCGTTATTGTTCTCGGCCTCCATCAGCGTGCGCACGGCGTTGGCACGATCGGTCGGATCGTAGTCCTCCTGCAGCTTGCGCAGGCGCAGGCTCGAGCCGTCGTGCATCTCCACCTCAAAGACCTCGCCGGAGTTGTAGTCGACGTCGATCTCTTCAAAGCTGGCGACGAAGCCTACATCGTTGATCGGCTCGTCATTCTCCTGCATGAACTTGTAGCTCTTGGTAGAGCCCTCGTGATCGTTGAAGGTCACGCAGGGGCTGATGACATCGAGCAACACCGTACCCTGGTGGGCGATGGCCGCCTTCAGCATGGAGAGAAGCTGCTTCTTGTCGCCGGAGAACGAGCGGCCCACGAACGTTGCGCCGAGCTGGATGGCCAGTGCGCAGGTGTCGATGGCGGGCAGATCGTTGATGACGCCGGTCTTCAGCTTAGAGCCGAGGTCGGCGGTCGCCGAGAACTGGCCCTTGGTGAGGCCGTACACGCCGTTGTCCTCGATGATGTAGATCATCGGCAGGTTGCGGCGCAACAGGTGGACGAACTGTCCCATGCCGATCGAAGCCGAGTCGCCGTCGCCGGAGACACCAAGCAGCATGTTGGTGTGGTTGGCGAGAATGGCGCCGGTGGAGACGGCAGGCATACGGCCGTGCACGCTGTTGAAGCTGTGCGCGCGGCTCATAAAGTAAGCCGGACTCTTCGACGAGCAGCCGATGCCGCTCATCTTCATTACGCGCTCGGGCTCGACGCCCATCTCATACATGGCGTCGATGATGCGTTCGGAGATGGCGTTGTGGCCGCAGCCTGCGCAGAGCGTGGACTTGCCGCCACGATACTCCAGAACAGGCAATCCGATGTGGTTGACCTTAGGGCCGGGTGCTGAGGTTGTGGTTGCCATTTAGAGGCCCTCCTTCGTCGCGAACTCTTCCGTGATGGTGCGGGCGTCGATGGGCAACCCGTTGTAGTGAAGGATGCTGCGCAGCTTTGTCACCTGATCTGCCGGAAGATCGAGCTTCAGCAGGCTCTCGAGCTGTGCGTCGCGGTCCTGTTCCACGATGTAGACACGCTCGTGCGAGGCGACAAAGTCGTGGATCTCCTGCGCGAACGGATACGCGCGGACACGCATGTAGTCGGCCGAAACACCATGCTCCTTCGCAATCTGGTCGAGCGACTCGCGCAGTGCGAAGTCGGTGGTGCCATAAGCGAGGAAGCCGATCTTCGAGGTCCCGTTCTTGACCGTGACAGGTGCGGGCACCAGCTTGCG